>NZ_JAHCVJ010000007.1 GCF_018476885.1 Geoanaerobacter pelophilus | reverse complement strand
CGCTAGTTCCGCTAGTTCCGCTAGTTCCGCTAGTTCCGCTAGTTCCGCTAGTTCCGCTAGTTCCGCTAGTTCCGCTAGTTCCGCTATCACCACCAGCAATTGTCCCTGAAGCATCATTGTTAAACTCTGATTTTGACTCCACTACACGTGGATTGTCGTCTGCGGTAGCCACCGTATGACTAAATGAGGTAATTTTTCCGGCACCACCGTTGAATTTAATTATGGCGATAACGCCTGAAGATCTGGGGAATGGAGTGGCTTGAGCTGCAGCAAGGCCAATTTTACCAGGAGTGGAAGTGTTTGCAGAAACCATTGCCCCGGAGATTACCTCACCGTTAGTAATCACTGGTGCGCTAAGTGTTGTTTCGTATTGGATGCTTAAAGTCAAACCCCCAATCTGTTCCAGCCCCGAACCGGTTACGGTCCACACATTGTTGCCGGTCTTGTTGATACTAACCACAGGTGCGGCAAAGGCCATCTGGTTGCAAACAAGTAGAAGTAAAATCAAGATTAACGAAAACTTGAGCCTGATCCGTTTGAGCATATTTACCTCTTCTGGTTAAGGTTGATACTTCGTTAAAAGTATATAGAAGCAGTACGGCAATGTCCAGCGCGGTAAAACAAAGCTCCCGAGCAATACCTGCAACGGGAGCTTTGACACAACTATCAACCGTTAAATTTTAGAAAGATACATACGGATGATTACTGTCATGGCACTTCCTGCAGCCGTAATCTTCGCCAATGTTATATTTATAAGCCTTGTAGGGTGTTCCCCACTTCACGGTGGACTGGCCGAGATGGCAGGCAACGTTGGAGCAGCTCTTGGTCTCAGCAGAATACGTTGATGTGGACATCTTGTAGAAAGTGGTTTTTGGCGGTGTGGAGTAGCCGCCAGGGAAATTGACGGTAAAGGTCTTGTCCTTATCAAAAATAACATCAGCCTTGCCGTTGACATGTTTGCTGAAGTTGGCGATAGGCACACTGCTCATCGTAGTGAAGTAAGGCTCCGACGCTGTCGGATAATAGCTATAAGGATCGGCGATCACCGGACGGGACCAGTTGTTGAGCTGGGTCACCGTGCCGTTATGGCAGAAGGTGCATGAAATCGGATCTGTGGTGAAGTAATACTTGCCGAAATGACCTTCTTCGTAATAATCGTTGTTGATCCAGGAATGGTTGTTACCGGTAGACCCGTAATTGGTTTCTGACCTGGTACGGGGACCGTTTGCATGGCAACCGGTGCAATTCTTAGGCAAAGAACCGTTCCAGGTTACGCTACGATACTCTCTGGTCTGTACAAGGCTGGCAACAGCGGCCTTGTCGCAGGTAGAATAGTTGCTCATGCAGTTTTCTACGCCAGGCGTCTTCCAGTCGCTGTAACTGTGGCAATAAACATTGCTGCAAGTTCCATTTGTGTAGGCGAAGCCACGACTATCCAAATAATACCTGTTCCCTTTTTTATAGGTTGCCCCTGACTGCAGTGATTTAATTGACCCCTGAGGGGCATTGGGATTATAAAGCTCAACTTCCAAAATTCCGTTACCGTGCTTGTTTATGTCCATCGGGTGGCAATTGGCACAGTTGAAGATATAACCGGTTGCATTGGCTGAATAATCCTGTGCTGTTTTCACACTTGTGTACGAAGCCTGCTGAGCAGATCCGCTGAAATGAGTACGGTGAGCAGGAGTATCCGGTGGAGCTCCGTGGCAGGCATCGCATTCCTTTGCCCCCCACTTTCTGTAACCCGTCGGGTTTGCATGGCACTGGACATTGGAACAGGTTCCGCCACTAGCAGCATAACTGTAGGTGAACATGCCCACAGCGCTGGACACATTGTATTGACCATTGGCATGATTTGTTGAGTTGGTGACAGACACCCCATCTGAGGATGTTGCGTAATGACAGGAGTTACACATATAAGCCGAGTGTTTACCGATATGACTGTTGGACTTCACACTACCGTTCACATACTCTGGAGGGAGGCCATGGCAACCGGAGCATCCAAGCGAGGTACCCCATTGAGCAGGGAGTGATGAAGGGACTCCTGTTGAAACTGAAGTGCCATCATTATGACAGGCATTATTGGAACAACTGCCGCCAGCAGCTGAATACACATAGTTAAATGAAGCCCCATTGCCGGCAGTTACGTCATATGATCCATTATCATGCTTGGCCGGATTCGAAATGGTTACGCCATCGTTAGTCGTGTCGACATGGCACTTATTACAACTATAACCTGAATGAGCTCCATGGCTATTGGCCTTGGGAGAACCAGTAAGATATGCGGGTGGATTTGCATGGCATGAAGAGCAAGTGAGAGTGCTCCCCCATTTGACGGTATTGGCCTGCACTACTCCAGTTGACTTTGAGGTGCCGTTACTATGGCAATAGAAATTGGAACAGTTCCCGCCGTTGGCTGCGAAAGAGTATGTCAGTCGCTCTTCCTGCGAAGAGATATTGTAAAACTTGCTGATATGCTTGCGCCAGTTACGAATGGTTACATTATCGGAAGTTGTGCTGTAATGGCATCTGCTGCAGGAAAAACCGTAGACAGAATGCTTTGCATGGCTGTTGGCCTTGGGAGCGCCGTTAGCATAGTCGGGCGGGTAACTGTGACAAGAACCGCAGTTTAAAGATGCTCCTCCCCAGACCGGGGAAGCATTGGCAGCGATCGTTCCAGTCGCAAGCGAGGAACCATTACTGTGACAGTATATATTGTTGCATTTCCCGAACTGATTGTCTTGTAACGGGAGATAATCGTTTGTCGGACCGTCATAATATCCAGCAGCTATTGACGTAGGATCGCGAGGGGTCACCAAAAGCGAACGCCGGACACTGGTCGCATGGGTGAACCCGGTATGACGCGGATGACAATGACCACAACTGTCGATATCCCCACCCATCATGTGCCCAGTAGCTAAATGGCTCCCCTCTGCCCCGGTATTGCCACCGTATGGCGGAAAGCCATGGCAGCCGGAACAATCATTGGGTACTACGAATGGATTTGAACCCCATTGAGGGGTTTCATTTTCGAAATGGCAGTTAACATTGGTGCAAGTGCCATAAACCGGGGTAGCCGTCTGCGCCCATGGAGATGTGACATTGTTGTAAATTGCCCTTTGACGAGAATTGTTAATATTTTTAGAAATATTTATCTTCCCATTTCGGTGCCCTTGGTTATAAGAGGAACTCCCTGAATGGCAAAACTCGCATTGTTGCTTGGTATCGATCTTTGAAGTATGTGTTCGATGGTTACCTTGAAAGCCGCCGGTAGTCATGTTTCGATAAGCATCATCGAGTGGCCTGAAATCTACCGGAACTTTGGTGCCGTGACATTCATTACACTCAATTGCCTGGCCAAGCGTGGGAAACAACAAGCATGTCCCTACGAATACTATCAACGTGTAGAGGAATGAAACTCTTGTGCTGACCTCTCGCAAGCAACACCTCCTATGGAATTTGATCCCATGGTAATAAAAAGAATAGAATTTATTAACTCGAACTACAGAAAATGTAAATAGAAAAGTCTCTTAAAGCCAAGCGAATCAAAGCATAAGCTATATGATGTACTCATCTTCATCACACAATAGTTTTATTTCAGGTAACGAAATGTTTCTCAGCTCTCTCATTATCTCTTCCCTGAACTGTGGTTTGGTGTGGGTGACTAAAATAAGTGGCGGGATTGCTTTGCATTTAGACAACTCATTTAACAGTAGTGACGGTGTTAAATGACCGGTTAAAAGAGCCATATCGTTCATTTGATTTGGGAATGAAACCTCAACGATTAATGCTGACGCTTTATCGGCATATCTCCATATTTTATCAGTGGGACCAGTGTCACCTGTGTACAAAAGAGCAGAAGGCCCTTTTTTTATTAGATATCCTATTGCCGGCACAGAATGATTAACAGGAATTGCTGTAATTGAATAGCCGTCTATCTCCATTTCTGTCTCGCTGGGGATCTCTACATATTCAATAACAGGGTTGCATGTTGAAGGGATTTTTGAAAAGTCTGGCCAGATAACATTGTTAAAAATGTGCTTACTGACAGCGTTTAAAACATCGCAGGTGCTAATCAACCTTACTTTATTATTTACGTTTGAAATTATTATATTATCTGCAAGGAATGGAATACCCTTGATATGGTCCAAGTGGCTATGGGAAAGCAGGATTGTCTTAATTTTCCATTGATCAATGTCAGGCAGCACAGATCCGATTGTTCCGGCATCTAGCAAAAAAAAATTATCGATAAGATACGCTGGTGGGCGGTAATTGGGAAATTCTGCTCCAGAAGATCCCAGCACCTTGATGTTCATAGCCACCCCCAACCCTGTAAAATCAGTAAAATTAGTGCTGCGTAGATTATCCCAGTAACTTTATCAAGTCAACTTCATAAACCGGACAATCAAATTCATCGATTTGTTATGCAAAAACTGAACAGTGGATTCCAAGAATTAAGAGCATTATGAAGAGAAGAAAATTTCCCACAAAGCGTTTAACTCCATAACAAGCTGAATTTAATCATAATTATTAAGGCAACTCATAGGCACACCAGTTGCACTCTATTTTTTGCGTCTGTTTATTAACCAAAGTGAAATTACGGGCAAAACACAATGTACACAGTTCTGTATATAGAAGATTCGCCCAACGCATTTGCCCAGACTGCGAAAATGATCAGCAGGCTTGGTTATTTTCTCTATGTCGCTGAAAACGGGCATGAAGGCTTGAGAATCTGCCAGGAAGTAAGACCTGACATCATCATCTCTGATATTTCCATGTCTGTATTAAGCGGCATCGAACTGGCTCGCGAAGTTCGAATGATTGATGAGAACGTGCAGATCATTTTGACTGTAAATAACAGTGAAAGCGAACTATTGCTTAATACTTTCGATTTAAATGTAAATTACTACTTAGCAAAACCAATCAAAGCAGAGCAATTAACAAAAACACTGCAGCACTGTTCTCAACAGCTGGACAAAATTAAGTCGCTATCTTCTCATAATGAATCTCATCAACTACTCATCGAAGCGCTTAACCGGTGTCCGAATATTGTCACAATCACCGATGCCAATGGCAGTATTCAGTACGTAAACTCAAAAGTTTGTTCAGTTACAGGGAAAAATAAAAAGGAACTGCTCAAACAACATATCTCCTGGTTATTTGAACCTTCATTGGAATCAAGAGAATCATTTAAGAATGCTTTCATCCATTCATCTGAATGGAAAGGGGAATTGTTTTTAAAGAACAGTGAAAACAATGAGATCATTGAGGAAACTATCATCTCTCCCGTTATTGATGGTAATGGTCGTGCAGATTACTTCATACTTTTTTCTGAGGACATTACTTCTCGCAAGGCAACTGAGGAAGAAGTCCGAAAATTGAACGCAGAACTGGAATATCGGGTTCTAAGAAGAAATGCTCTTCTTGATGCAACGAATAGAGAACTTGATGAATTTTGCGATGCCATTTCGCATGAGTTGTGTGGCCCGCTCTCTAGGTTACAGGGCTTAAGCAAGGCGCTTTGTGAAGATTTCACGGATAAACTCGGTGACAATGGTAATGACTATCTGCACCGTATTAGCCAGACAAGTATTCAACTTAAGCAGATTATTGATGCGTTAATCAAACTTACACAGTTGACCAGACGAAGCATTTTAGTGCAAGATGTCAATCTCAGTTCGATATGTGCAGATGTCGTGCAAAAACTGATGTCTTCAAACAAAGATCAAGTCATCAAATTCTTTATAGCCCCGGATATCACAGTCAAGGGCGACAAAGCATTGCTTAAAGTTGTAATTGAAAGTCTACTATCTAACGCCATGAAAAACATAGAGGAGCACAATGCGCCACAGATTGAATTCGGCGTGGCGCGATCAAACGAAAAGTCAGTTTATTTTATAAGAGATAACGGTTGTGGTTTTGATTCGAAGTATTCTGATAAGTTGTTTAAATTATTCAGTCATACCCACCACTCCTCAGACAAACCCGCAACAACATCAGGAACCGAACTTGTTGCAGCACAGAGAATAATTCAGAGGCATGGCGGAAGAATTTGGGCTGAAGGTGAGTTAGAGAAGGGTTCAACATTTTATTTCACAATTTAATTCGATTATGTCCCAGGACTTTCCTATTTAATTATGCCTAGAGTATTCCTTATCATAGTAATGCTTATTCTAAGTGGCTGCAGCAACGTCTCCACTATTATAACTTATTACAGTAACAAAGCCACTTGCGTATCATTTAAAGATGATTATGCCAACTGCGATAATATTGGCAATATGGAAAACGAATATTCCATTGATTACCAAATATTTCTTGCCCAAGAAGAATCAATCAGGCACCAAGCTATCGATGAATGCCTTGCACATACTGGCTGGGATTACAGATACCAGTTCATATCCAACACCAATAAACAGGCTTCGGACTTATTAGATAATATATACAGCTGTATCAAGCGGGATAATGAATTAAATCATAGTTTTGATGATATAATCAACCAACTGTCCCCTTCCGGCCCAAAATCAAAAACTCATATCAATTGCTTAACAAATTATGGTTGGCAAGTCATTACAATGGCCCCATGGGTAACAGCTGATACAATTAACGATAAATCGGTATCAATAATCAATATTCCATTGAACAGCTCGATTTTAAAAATCAGTGACGACCCAGAAAATAATATTTTCAAAGACACAAATTCAGCTCTTTCATGGACTATCGTAGAAGATAAAGAGGTCTACTCTTGGGAATCTGCAGCGACTGCAATAGAAAATCTCAACAGGAAAGGCTTCGGAGGCAGTTCCGACTGGCATATACCGTCCAAAGCTGAGATTGAGCAATTAATTTCCGGGAAGAGCGAAGCCACTCTAAGATCAATACTTTACCAAATGAGTTCGTCCAGCAATCTGCAGGGCAAGTGTTATTTATACTGGACAAGTACAGCGGCAACCGACACCCCTGAAAAGTATTACGCTTTTGACCTGTTTTCCAATTCATTTTCACTTGTCGATTCTTTTGGCCCGTTTGCCTGCAAGTTAATTGTAGTAAGAGGCAAGGGTTGGAACAAATTTTCAGCAAAATTATGAAACATTTGCACCGATGATTTCGTATACTCCTCTAGATTATTCTCAAGCTCATTGATTATCCGCAGGTTATTGTCTGAAGCATGTTCTTCCTTTGACTCAGCATTGCACCACTGGGTGACTATTTCAACATTGATCTCCGGATGAAACTGTAGCCCCCAGGCGTTACCATAGCGAAAAGCCTGGCACGGGCAGACTTTCGATGATGCGAGCATGGTAGCCCCTTTTGGCAGATCAAAACTGTCATTATGCCACTGAAATGTTGTAAAAGGGGTCGTGATCCCAGCAAACAGAGAGTCATCTGCGGCAGCAGGCGAGATATCAACCAGAAACGTACCGCACTCACGATGTCTTCCGGAATGGATCGCTGCGCCAAGAACTTCTGCCACGAGCTGCCCGCCAAGACATATCCCTAATAAAGGCACTTTTCGTGAAAGACATCCCCTTATGAACTCTTTCAGTTGAAGCAGGTAGGGGAATTCATCGGTATCATGCACCCCCATTGTCCCGCCAAGGACGATAACTCCTCCGCTTTCAAGCATTTGATCGTTGATAGCTTCGCCGGAAAACAATCTAACAAGCCGGTATTCCAGCCCCAATGCCAAGATCTGATCTCCCCAAAAACCCACCGGTACATTGGGATCGTTCTGGATTATGGTCAGTAATTCTCCTCTCATCCTCATCCTCTAACAGTTTCAGCGATGATTTCGGCGAGGTCTTTGACCTTGGTCTGGCTTGACTGTTTATCTTTGAGGCCGTCCTCGAACATGGTCAGGCAGTAGGGACAGGCAACGCAGACGGTGTCGGGGTTCTTGGCCAACGCCTCTTCGACCCGGTTGATGTTGATCCGGCTGCCGGTGTGTTCTTCGAGCCACATCCTGCCGCCGCCACCGCCGCAGCAGAAACCCTGGTTGCGGTTTCTTGCAAATTCGAGGGGCTGCTTGCCGGTGGCTTGTGCCAGGGCGTTTCTCGGTTGGTCGTAGATGTTGTTGTGCCGCCCGAGGTAGCAGGAGTCGTGGAAGATGATCCTGCCGAGGGCTTCGCCTTGGTTGGTCGTCTTGAGCTTGCCTTCGCTCATGAGTTGGTCGAGCAGTTGGCCGTGGTGGATGACTTCGAGTTCGATGCCATACTGGCGGTAGTCGTTTTTTAAGGTGGAGAAGCAGTGCGGGCACTGGGTGATGATCTTCTTGACCCCACGCTCCTGAAAGAGCCGGACGTTCTCTTGGGCCATCTTGTCGAAGGCGTATTCGTTGCCGAGTCTTCGTAAGGAGTCGCCGCAGCACTGCTCATCCTTGCCGAGGATGCCCCAGGAGATGCCGGCAGCATCTAATAATGTGGCGATGGCGACGGTTACCTGTTTCTGCCTGGAGTCGAAGGAGCCGGCACAGCCGACGTAGAAGAGATATTCGGTTTTGCCTTGCTCGAAGGGGGTGACGTTCATGGTGGCGGCCCATTTGCCCCGTTCGGTGGGGGCGATCCCCCAGGGGTTGCTCCTGCCTTCCATGTTCTCGAACAGGTTTAACAGTTCTTCGGGGAAGCTGGCCTGCATTTCGACCAGGTAGCGCCTCATTTTGATGATCTTGGGCATCTGTTCGATGAAGACCGGGCATTGCTCTAAACAGGCGCCGCAGGTGGTGCAGGACCAGATGGTCTCTTCGGTGTTGCTCCCCTCCCCTTCGCCATCGATGAGGGGCGTAGTGGGAGTTTTGCCATTTCTGATCTCTTGGGCAACAGCCATGAGGTTGGCTTTTAAGCTGTGAACGACCTGGCGCGGATTTAACGATTTGCCGGTGGCATTGGCCGGGCAGGCAGCCTGGCATCTGCCGCATTCGGTGCAGGAGAAGGAGTCGAACAGGTCTTTCCAGGTGAAGTCGTCTATTTTGCCGACGCCGTAGCTGTTTCCAGGGGCAAACTGTTCCTTGGGCGGAATGGCTATTGGTTCGAGGTTTCTCAGGAAGCAGTTGGGGATGGCGGTGATGATGTGCATGTGCTTGCTGACCGGCAGGAAGCAGATGAAGGCGATGAGCACTCCGGCATGGAGCCACCAGGACCAGGTGGCAAAGGGAAAGAGCTGGTCGGCCAGGGGTGAGTTCTTAAGTAAGGTGGCCACAAAGGATGAGACCGGCATGTAGCCGTGGCTCTGGCCCATGACGGCCAATAACGCTCCGTGGAGACCGAAGTAGGCGAGCATCAACAGGGCGATGCAGGAGAGAATGAAGAAGCCTTCGAAGCTTCTTGCCTTGACGTATCTGCTGTCGAGGTAGTCTGGTTTGAAGATGAGTCTCCTGCCAAAGGAGAGGGTGATGGCGATGATGGTGGCGGCCGAGACCAGGTCGAAGAGTAACATGAGGCTCTGGTAAAGCGGTTTGGGCAGAGCCTCTAAGCTGAAGCCGGGGATGAGCCCTTCGAGGATGAAGGCGCCGTTGGCAATGAGCAGGACCATGAAGGACCAGAAGATGACGAAGTGGTTGATGCCGAAAGGTTTGGCTACTACCCGTTTCTGGCCGAAGGCGTAGAGGAGCATTTCGTGGATGCGGACTCCGATGTTGTCGAAGCGGTTCTCGGGCTGGCCGAGCCTTACCAGGGAGAGCCGGCGCCAGAGGCTGTAGCAGAAGAAGAGCAGGGCCGGAACAAGTAGTGCTGCAAATAATATCGGATTGGGGGTCATGGGTGATCCTCAAGTTATCAATTGAGTTATGCTGCTATGCTACTTTTTTGCTCCGCTGTGCTTTGAGGGCGCGGATGCCGGCGGTGATGGCCGGTACTACCTGGAACAGGTCGCCGACGATGCCGTAGGTGGCGACTTCGAAGATGGGGGCGTTTTTGTCTCTATTGATGGCGATGATGATGTCGGAGTCCTGCATGCCGACCAGGTGCTGAATGGCGCCACTGATGCCGCAGGCGATGTAGATCTTGGGCCTGACGGTTTTGCCGGTCTGGCCGACCTGACGGTCCTGGGGCATCCAGCCGGCATCGACGGCGCTCCTTGAGGCCCCTACTACGCCGCCCAGTTCGTCGGCCAGTTCTTTCAGGATGCCGAAGTTGTCGCTTCCCATCATGCCGCGACCGCCGGAGACGATGAATTCGGCGCCAGCGATGTCGACATGGTCTTTTTTCTTGTCGCTGATGATCTCTAGTACTTTGACGAGGATCTCTTCTTCGCGGATGGGGCAGTCGCTACGGATGATGGCGCCGCTCCGGCCTGCCTGCTTTTCAGGCATGGGCATGACGTTGGGACGGACAGTGGCCATCTGGGGCCGGTATTTGTCGCACATGATGGTGGCCATGATGTTGCCGCCAAAGGCGGGACGGGTCTGCATGAGGTTGCGTTTGTCGTCTACGGCCAGGCCGGTGCAGTCGGCGGTGAGTCCGGTCTTGACGACGGTGGCTACGGCGCCGGCCAAGTCGCGGCCAAGGCCGGTGGCGCCCATGAGGATGATTTCGGGCTGGTGCTGGTCGATCAGGTGTCGGACGCCTCGCAGGTATGATTCGGTGCGGTAATGTTTTAATACCGGGGCGTCCATTAAGTAGGCTTGGTCGGCGCCATGGCTAAAGGCTTCATGACAGAGGTGTTCGACCTGCTCGCCAAGGACTACGGCGCTTAAGGGGACGCCGATGGCGTCGGCGAGTTCCCGCCCTTTGCCGAGCAGTTCCCAGGAGACCCGGGCGGCTTCGCCTTCGGTCTGCTCGATAAAGACCCAGACGCCGCGATAGGCGGAGAGCATGGCGGCGAGGGCCTGTGCTTCTTCGTCGGGTTCTTCTTCGGCGGCCACCCCACCCTGCTGCTTGGCCAGTTCTTCGAGTATGGCCAGTTCTTCGGGGGTGAACTGGATCTCTAAGGCTTCGGCTGGGCAGACTTTGATGCATTTGAGGCAGCCGATGCATTTGTCGCTTAAGATGACCGGTTCGCCGGCGTCGGTCATCTCGACGCAGTTGACCGGACAGGCGCTCTGGCAACGGGCGCCGCAGGCGATGCATTTGCCGGGGATGAGCTGCGCTTTGCCCCGCGGTTTCTTCGGTTTTTTTGGTTCAGCCATTGCGGCTCCTTGTTCTGTGCATGGTTAGTCGGTGCGGATGATTCGCTATACCGCCAATAAATCTTTGGCGATCAGTTTGTCGAGCAGGAGCTGGGCGGTGCCTTCGGGATCACCAAGGCCGTCTCCGATGATCTCTCCCTGGTCCCGCTCGGGGGAGAAGATCTTGGAGACCCAGGTGGGGGACCCTTTGAGGCCGATTTCATTGACGTCGAGTTGTAAGATCTCGTTGGTCCAGACTTCGACCTGGGCAGCGGCTGCGGTCAGCCGCATGGGTACGGTGGGATAGCGGGGCCGGTTAAGTTCGCGCACGACGGTGAGCATGGCCGGAAACGGGGCTTCGACGATTTCGTGCCGCCCTTCGAGTTTGCGACTGACCCGCAACCGCCGCGAAGCGAGATCAAGGTCGAGGATCTTGTCGACCAGGGTGAGCTGAATGCAGCCTAGCCGGGTGGCAATGCCGGGACCGACCTGGGCGGTGTCACCGTCGATGGTCTGTTTGCCGCATAATACCAGGGCGACTTCGTCTTCTTCATTGAGTTTACGGATGGCGGCGGTCAGTACATGGCTGGTGGCCAGGGTGTCGGCGCCGCCAAAGCAGCGATCGGAAAGCAGTACTACCCGGTCGGCACCCAGTGCCAATGCCTTGCGCAGGGTTGCTTCGGCGTTGGGCGGACCCATGGAGATCGCCGTTACTTTGAAGCCGTAACGATCCCGAAAGCGCAATGCCTCTTCCAAGGCATGGGTGTCGTACGGATTCATGATGAACGGTATCCCCTCCCGGACCAGGGTGTTCGTCACCGGATCGATCTTTACCTGCGTCGTGTCCGGTACCTGCTTGATACATGCTATCAGCTGCATTTCAGTGCCCCTCTGTAACTTTCTAAATCTCTCAGCCTATGCTCCCCATCGAAGCAAGTGCATAAATTGTATCGGGCCGATAATCCGGGATATCTCCATGATACATGAGAACGGTCTCACCGCTACATACAAAGCCAAATTTTTCCAGCATTGCTTTAGACCATGGATTACCGACAGGGACATCCAGACAGGTAGCGCCATTATCGGTCAACCGGGAATAGATCCTCGCTAATAGTCGCTCCGCGCACAGCTCCGAACCACCGACCCACGGGCCGATATATGAGTGTGTGCCGGTGTTGTGGATAATCAGCGACGAACCGCCATCCATGAATAACTTGCCAAGCCGGAGCTTCTCATGGCAGATGGCCGAACGGTCATCCCCCCAGCCGACGCTGTCATGGCAAAGCAGTTCCTGAAACCCCTGCTCTGATGCGGCTGTCTCAGGAGATACCGCAAAAGATCTATTCAGATACCAACGTGCCACATGGTCTATCGTCTGGAAACCAAGACCTTTATAGAGAGGGGCACCTGAAGGTGATGCTGTCAGCCAGATGGTTCGAACACCAGTTAATCCGAGGGACTCCATGCATTTGGTCATCAACAGTGAAGCTATCCCCCTGCGTCGGAAATCCTGATGAACTATGAGATTGCCGATCCAGCCACTGTTGCGGTAGGCAACCGAAGTAATGAATGCTACCGGCACTCCTCCGGTTTCACGGGCGACAAAACACCCCTGAGGAAATGCCTTGAGGAGAAAAGCCAACTCCCATTGGTCAGATATCCACCCCTCTGCTGCGGCAAGATCCAGGAACAGTTCAATTTCGGACTGATCAAAAGAATCTACTATCATTTCAATTACCAGAACATGAGGCCTTGGCGAATTGCATATCTTGGCCGATCAAGCCAACGGCATCGGCCCGACACTGGCGGCAATGCTTGAACTGGCCGATAATCCGTTCATTGGCCGTCCGCACCGACTCAAGCATTTCAGGTGATGGCGGGGTTACTCCTGCAAAATCAGCCTGGGGAATAAGCGGCATGACGTTCATGACAAATGCGCCGAGTTCTTTTACCTTTTCGGCAATGGCCGGGACTTCTGCATCGTTAACACCTGGGATAAGTACGGTATTCACCTTTATCGTCATGCCAAACTCTGCCGCCTTTTTTAGCCCCTGCAACTGGTTGGCAATGAGAATGCGTGCCGCTTCCGCACCGGTGTATTTCTGGCCATGGTAGTTTATATGACTGTAGATTCTCCCTCCCACTTGAGCATCGAGCGCATTGAGAGTCACTGTCAGGGAATGCAACCCCAGCTCATTGAGCAGGTCTATTTTCTCAGGCAACAACAAACCGTTGGTGCTCATGCATTTGATCAGATGCGGAAACTCTTCGCCGACCAGGCGAAAGGTCTCAAAGGTCTCTTCATTGGCCAGCGGATCGCCAGGGCCGGCAATCCCGATAACCTTGATGATCGGCCCCATGATCTCGCTGGCCATAACCTCCCTCACCTTTGCAATCGCTTCGAGCGGTGTCAGGAGCCGGCTGGTGACACCGGGCCGCGACTCGTTGGCGCAGTCATGGCGCCGGCTGCAGTAGCCGCACTTGATGTTGCAGCGCGGGGCAACGGCAAGATGCATCCTGCCGTTCTTGTGGTGGTTGCCGCCGAAGCATGGGTGCCCTTGAATGTTTTTCTTTGCGGAACATGTAGTGGCCATATCTAACCTCCCCTTCCGACGAAAAAAGCCCGGCGCTGTAGGGCACCGGGCTTCTTTGCATGAATGTGAATACGTCGTCGTATTCTTCGTGATTGTAGTAAGTACTGTCTTCATTAACACGAATCGTGCCACAAGACGCAATTCAACCGGAAAGGCGCTAAAGCAGCAGGTTATGGCTGAATACCCATTTGCTGTTTACGGAAAATGCCGGTTGACATGGCATTTCTGATTACGGATTAGGCAAAAAAGGGGTTTTGCGAAACCCGTTGGGTAAAAATCATTGTCATAACGGTCAGTAAGCCGATGGCACGCTCCATGTAACATAGGCATAACATCAGCTAAGGACGAGGAGGTTTATCATGAAGCCAGAGACCGATACCATCGATGTTGCCACGGCTGCCGCGGTGTTACAGACAACCCAGCTCAAAATCCTGATGTTGTTGAAGAACAAGGCGCTGCTTGGTGAGGAAGTCGGCGGTGAGTGGTACGTGAATAGAGACTCGCTGGAGTGCTATAAGGCCCACGGCAAGGACATCAAGATCGAGATGGGATGCAAGAGCTACTGCTCGTCAGGAGGCTGCGGATGCCGGTGATCAAGGTCAAGGCATCGGACCTTTACTACAAGTATCATAAGAATACGGTGAACAGGTCAGCTCCCAAGTTCGCAGGAAAACCAGACAACGCCCTCTTTGATCGCGATGACATCTACGAGATCCTGCCGATGTTTTCTGCAGTCATGGTTGAACTGGAGCGTGATGACCAGCAAACACTGCACCGCATGGAAGAACTGATGATACGGGACATGCCCTCTTTCATCGCCACGCGGGAAGAGGTCTTTGATTTCCTGGTCAACTGCATGAAGGAGATCCAGGGACGGTGACCGGTGACCTGATCTCCAGGATTAAAGGTGCTCTTCTGGGAATGGCAATTGGCGATGCCCTCGGCGCACCGGTTGAATTCATGATGCCTGGGGAGATAAAGGCCAAACATGGGGTGCTGAAAGAGATGGTCGGTGGCGGCTGGCTCAGGCTGAAACCGGGTCAGGTCACTGACGACACCGACATGTCCCTCTGTATTGCCCGGGCACTTTCCAGTGCAGGAGAGTGGGATCTGACGGCAATCGCCACTCAGTTTGCGGCATGGCTCAAAACCAGACCGATTGATGTCGGCGATACCTGTCGCCGAGGCATCAGAAATTTCATGCTCAATGGGCAACTCGAATCGCCGCCGAATGAATGGGATGCCGGCAACGGCGCTCTGATGCGGATGGTTCCGATAGCGATCTTTACCCTGGGAGACGACAACCGTCTGCAGCGCTGCACAATCGGCCAGGCCCACCTGACCCACAATCACCCGCTTTCCGATGCCGCCTGCATATGTTATGGCAGGCTGCTCCATCTCGCCATTGCCGGGGCATCGAAAATTCGCCTCAGACGGGAAGTAAGCGCTCTGCTCTCAGAGTATCCTAATTTCACCTTCGAGCCCTATAAAGGGCTGGCCACTGGCTACGTCGTTGATACCTTTCAGACGGTATGCCATTTTTTCTTCAGGGGTAAGGGTTTTGAAGACTGCCTCGTGGCCACGGTAAACCAGGGAGGGGACGCCGATACCACCGGAGCGATCATCGGCGGCCTGGCTGGTGCCTACTACGGCATTGAAGGTATCCCGGGCCGCTGGCTCAAAAAGCTCGACCGGGGCGTAGTAAAAGAACTGGATGAACTTGCCTTGAAACTGTGCCGACTCTCCCCATATTCATCCAATGACGCTCCAGCTGATTGATTAATCACACCGTACAAAGGATTCGCTTTACCCGGTATTCGCCGCCGATAACCATATACTCCCCCTCACCTTTCAGGATGCTGCTGGGGAGGAGATCGCTGAAGAAAAAAATCTTGGCAAGAGGCACCTGCACCTCCCAGACAGTCGAGCCGAACTCCCAGGCGCGCTCCTCGTCAGAGGTAAAGGACACCAGGTTGTTGAGCCGTACAATCTGCTCCCGCTTGGCGAGTTGCTCCAGCACTTCATGCTCGGAGGCGTCATAGGTGCCGCGATAGAGGGGAATAGTAAGCCGCCCTGGAAACTTCAGGGCCAGCTCGTGCTGGCAGAATTCATAGAGCAGGTCCAGCTGAGAGTTGATGGCATTGGTGCGGGCACTCCCCTTGGTGCGATCCATGGCGTAGGTCATGTACTCTTCGGCATGGATGCCGGGGATGCGAATCCTGTGGAAAGTGGGAGGGATTCCAATGCGGCTTTCAACCCAGCCCTTGAGCACTGCCCCCTCCACCGAGTTGGCATCCATCATCCAACCACGCAGAAAGCGGAGATAACTGTTTTTAAGACTCTTGCGGGCGGTATCTGTCTGGCTCTGCCAATGATGGAGCTGGTACTTCACAGACATATAGTCATTAAAGATCATGGCCCGTTCACCAGCGCTGCTGATGGTCTCCAGCTTGGCAAAGAAGTGGCGATTGGCCAGGCGCACCCCCTGAATCTCCAGCGGTTGGGGATGCTCATTGAAATGACGGGAGGCGATGACCCAGGGGGGGAGATTGCAGAGATTGAAACCTAGGCCGGTCATGGGTCATCACCTCGTCGTGATTATTTGCAGCAGTCGATCAGCTCTTTATAAAACTTTTTCCAACTCGGTGAGCGCTGACTTTATCGGGCCATTGACCACGAAGGTGTCAACGCCGAGGTTTGCCATCTCCTGTTGCGGGCACTCGCCAATCTGCGAACAGACCACTGCCCGGCACCCTTTCAGGGCATCGGCAATGGCCCGCAGCAGATGACCACGCAGTGGGTGGTCCGGATCATACGAACAGTAGCGCTCCACTTTCTTTTCATCAACCAGTTTTACCGACTCCCCTTCAACATCGTAAATCAGGAATCGTTCGGCATGTCCGAAGTGCTGGTTGACATCACGGCCATCTTTCGAGGCAACAGCGATAAGCATGGCTAACCTCCGTTCTTCAACATAAACTGAAACAAGTACCGTCCCTAAAGAACTACCGGTTCAAAGGTAAAGCACTTCTTCGAACAGGTCCTGCCGCACGCCTGGCAGCCGATGCAGTTTCCGGGGTTGGCTACCTTCATGAACATTTTTGCGGAATCGTCCTCATCCAGCTCTTCGTAGGCCAGCACGTCATGCACGCAGACCTTGAAACAGCGGCCGCAGCCGATGCAGGTTTCCTCATCGATCCCCTGGATGAACTGCGGGGTGTATTCAGTCTTGTTTCTGCGTAAACCGGTGATGTAAGCCATTGTAAGCTCCTTTCTTGTTTGACAACGACGCATTAATCGTCGAGAAATGATGAACCGTTATCCTTGTTGAGCGCCTTTTTAAGCCAGGGAGGAGGATTGCCCTGCAGCACCTCCTGCAGTTTCGTAACGATTTCAGCCACCGGCACTTCCGTGTTCGTTTTCATCGGGTGGATCTTTTTCGCTACCAGCTTGGCTGCTGCCGGGCCACCGATCTGCATGGTGTAGACAATGGCACAGTCGGCAATGGCACCGGCCCGGGCCGCAATCCTGTCCTCTTCGTCTTCCGCAGTTGATTCAGCACTGACAGTATTGAGCGGCGCTGCCTGCTCCGGGGTTATCTCCCAAATATGGAAGCTCCGGCACTGGCCAAAGTGCTGGTCGATTAATTCGCCGGTACTGCTGGTAAAAGCCACTTTCATCTCGTACTCCTTTCTGCAACAAAAAAGGCGCCACGCATCCATAGATGTGTGGCGCCTTTGCCAATGATCAGATTAGTCATTAGATTAGCACAGCGTGTGCCAAATACCTAACCAGCTGAAACAACGAAATTTTATGACTAACGGGAAGAAATCTGTCGGAATTAAAAGATCATAGTGCCTTGATAATAGGCAATTACGCTTGTTGCTGAGGCATCAGTTAGTGCAGCGCAACCGGTAGCCAACTCCCGGTTCTGTAATGATATGGCGCGGCTGGGAGGCATCAGTCTCGATTTTGCGGCGCAGATTGCTGATCGTCACTCTTAAGACATGCGGCTGCTCCCCATAAGCCGCCCCCCAGATCTGTTTCAAAAGCTGATTGTGCGTTAAAACCTTCCCGGCATGGGTAACCAGCAGGCGCAGCAGGTCATATTCCGTCGGAGTCAGCTGCACTTCTCGCCCTTGTGCCGATACCCTGCGCAGGTTCAGGTCTACTTGCAGATCACCGGAAACAAACACCGGATCAGGAGCTTGCTGAATTGAGCGGCGGATTGCCGCCCGGATGCGTGCCAGCAGTTCGGAAGTGCCGAACGGTTTGGTCAGGTAATCATCGGCCCCCAAATCGAGAGCCGTCACCTTGTCATCTTCGCGGTCGCGAACCGACAACACAATGATCGGCACTGGAGACCATTCCCGAATCCGTTTGACAACCTCGATCCCGTCCAGGTCTGGCAGACCCAGGTCAAGAAGGATCAGATCCGGACGAAATGCAGCTGCCGCTGCCAAGCCAGCATGCCCGGTTTCCGCTTCGTGCAGCGTGAACCCCTCGGCAGTGAGGATAGTATGCAGAAAACGGCGGATGGCAATCTCGTCATCCACCACTAAAACTCGGGGTTGATTGGAACCGTTCTGCTCAGCTATCACGCGGTTCTCCTTGTCGTTTTTGCAGCGGCAGTCGCAACTCGATCCGCAGACCGCCTGCAGGGAGGTTTTCCGCTACAATACTGCCATTGTGGGCCTCCACTATTCCCTTACAAATAGAGAGACCTAACCCGGTTCCTCCGGCCCCTTCAGGAACCGGGATACGGTAAAATTTGTCAAAAATACGCCGGAGGTCGTGTTCAGGCACACCGGGGCCATGATCACGCAGTTCAAGAATCAGCCATGACGAGTCAGTGGCGGCAGTCAGCTCTATCGCTGTTCCGCTTGGTGAGTATTTTAGGCTGTTGTCCACCAGATTGACCATAACCTGGGTCATCAGCACCAGGTCCATCGGCACCAGCGGCAGTTCTGTCAGCATCCGAAAAGAGACTTCCCTCCCGGCAATGCGTGGCTCCAGGGCAGCCAGGGCACAGCCGACCAGATCCTGAACATCGCACGGTTCACTGTTCAGCTTGACGGCGCCGGCCTCGATGCGGGTCATATCCAGGAGATTGCCAACAAACCGATTGAGCCGTTCGGCCTCACTGCAGGCAGTATCGAGCAGTTCCCGCCGGGCATGGTCATTAAGATGCTCACCCTCCTCCTTCAGACAGGTCAGAACGCCGGTCACTGACGATAGAGGGGTGCGCAGATCGTGGGAGATAGAGTTAAGCAGCGCCCTTTCCAGGTTTTCCCGGGCCTGAAGGATCTGAGCCTGTTCTGCCTGGCGGGAGAAGCGGATCCGCTCCATGGCCATGGCAGCCTGGGTGGCAAAAGCCTCCAGCAGCCGGCGGTTATCTTGGGCATGGTAATCCTGCTCCTGCTGCAACTGCACCCCCATTACCCCAAGTACGCTGGCCGGTGTCTGCAACGGCAGATAGATCAGGTCAGCAGATACCAAGGTATCAGTGGCCCGTCCGGCCTGATGGTTATTGCGGAAGGCCCAGTCGGCAACGGCCTGCTCCTTGATGTCGAGCGTAAGTCCCTCGGAAGCCGCCATGATATCGAGCCGTTCCCCTTCAGGGAGAAAGATCACTACCTGGGCGTTCAGGGCTTCCTCCGCGTTTCTCACCACTGCCTTCAGTACGGCATCTATATCAACCGAGGCTGCCAGGTCGCGACTCAGGTAGTACAGACTGGCTGTCTGCACCTCGCGGGTGCGCATTGCCTCGGCTCGTTCGCGGGCCCTCACCACCAGCGAACTGATAACGACGCTCACTACGAAAAGACCAAGAAAAGTCAGCAGATACTGGGTATCGGCCACTGCAAAAGTCAGTCTGGGTGGCACAAAAAAGAAATCAAACGCCAGCACCCCGAAAAACGCCGTAGCAATGGCTGGTTTACGGCCAAGACGCACCGATGCCACCACCACTGCCAGCAGATAGAACATCACCATATTGGTAGGGTCAAGGAAGGGGCGCAACAGTTCGCAAAGTAACGTAGCGGCGGCAATCAGCACCAGGCTGGCTGCGTAACCGGTCAACTTCAAGGGGCGACTGCGCCTGTGTACGATTGCTGTGCCAGCAGATTCGTCCTGTTCAAAACTGACAACAACCACATCTAAGGCCCCGCTTCTCCGAATGATGCGATCCACGATCGGCGGCTGCAAAATTTCTCGCCAGCGGGGTTTATGCGGCTTCCCCATGACAATCTTGGTAACATTGTGCCGGGAAGCGTATTCCATGAGCGCATCAGTGATATCGGTCGCAGTTACGGTTGCCACCTGGGCCCCCAGGCTTTCTGCCAGGCGCAGGTCGCGCCAGATTCTTTCCCGGTTCTCCTGGACCTGACGACCGCCCCCTGGAGTTTCGATATATACAGTTAACCACTGAGCCTTTAACTCCTCAGCCAACCGGCAGGTGGCTCGAATCAGTTTTTCGCTGTAAGGGCTGCCGCTGACGCAGACCAGAAGGCGCTCCGCAGTGGGCCACGGCCCGGCGATCGACTGGGTCTCCATGTAGGCCCGCATCTGGTCGTCGACCCTTGCGGCAGCCCGGCGTAGCGATAGTTCCCGCAACGCCATCAGATTACCGAGTCGGAAGAATTTCTCCATCGCCTTGGTAGCCTGCGCCGGGATATAAACCTTGCCTTCTTTCAACCGTTGCAACAAATCTTCCGGCGAGATATCAATCAGCTTGATCTCGAAAGCCAGGTCCAACAGCCTGTCAGGCACGGTTTCCCGAACCACGACCCCGGTAATCTGGGTCACCACGTCATTGAGACTCTCGAAATGCTGGATGTTAACCGTGGTATAAACATCTATTCCTGCTGCCAGCAACTCTTCAACGTCCTGCCAGCGTTTCTCGTGACGGCAACCAGGGGCGTTAGAGTGCGCCAGTTCATCAACAAGGACGATCTGCGGTCTGCGGTCCAAGACAGCATCAAGGTCCAGCTCCGGCAGCTGCACCCCCTGATATTCGATCAGCTTTTTAGGGAGGATCTCCAGGCCGGTGAAGGAAAGCAGTGAATCGGTCTCAAACCGGCCATGGGACTCCACATAGCCGACCACCACATCGCGCCCTTCCTGCTTTCGCAGATCAGCCGCCTCCAGCATGGCAAAGGTCTTCCCCACCCCGGCAGCGTAACCGAGAAATATCTTCAGCTTCCCCACTTCAGCCTTTACTTCTTCAGCCTGGGCCAATCTGAGCATCGCCTCCGGCGAAGGCCGAATGTCGTCACTGTATGACATCATCTGGTAAATTTATCCAATTCGAGGTTCAATACAAGCAGATTTACCCGCGGTGCTCCCAGTACGCCAAATTGCAGCCCTTCAGTAGCCTGAGAGACAGCCTGCTTGACTGAAATTTCCGAGACGCCACGTGCCCTGGCAACACGCGGTACCTGTACCAAGGCGGCTTCCGGTGTAATATGCGGATCGAGGCCGCTGGCCGAGCCCTGCACAAGATCTGCCGGAACAGAACCGGTCACTCCTGAATCGTGGAGCGCCTTAACACGATCACTAACAGTTTTCAGATAATCCGGATTGGTGGGACCGGCATTGGAACCACTGGACCCAGCAGGATTGTAGCCAAAATCGGTGGTGGTGGAAGGACGCGGCCAGAAATATTTGGGGTCGGAAAAGGGCTGACCGATCAATATCGAACCGATCTCTCTGTTTGTTTTGTCTACAACAAAGCTTCCTTTGGCCTGTTTTGGGAAAACGGCATATGCAAGGCCAGTAACCACCGCCGGATAAATGCCGCCGCAGATGATGGTGAACACTATGAGCATCAGGATTGCTGGTTTTAGTTCGTTCATGGCTTTATTCTCCTCTTTGAAAGCATATCGCCCTCCCCTTAAACGACCATCCCAATCATCAGATCGATTGCCTTGATCCCGACAAACGGAGCGATCATCCCGCCGACTCCGTAGATGAGGAGGTTGTGGATCAGCAACTTCTCCGCCGGCAGAGGAAGAAACTTGGTCCCTCTCAGGGCCAGAGGCACCAGCATCGGAATGATGACCGCATTGAAGATCACAGCGGAAAGTATGGCGCTGAAGGGACTCGCCAGATGCATGACGTTCAATACTCCCAGCTGCGGATAAATTGAGAGCATCATCGCCGGAATGATGGCAAAGTACTTGGCCACATCGTTGGAGATGCTGAAGGTTGTCAGGTTGCCGCGCGTCATCAGGATCTGCTTGCCCACCTCGACGATGTCCAGCAACTTGGTGGGGTTGCTGTCAAGATCGATGATATTGGCCGCCTCCCGGGCCGGCTGGGTGCCGGTGTTCATGGCAACCGCCACGTCGGCCTGGGCCAGGGCCGGGGCGTCGTTGGTGCCGTCGCCGGTCATGGCCACCATGAATCCCTGCTCCTGGTACTCGCGGATCAGCCGCAGTTTCTCCTCCGGCTTGGCCTGGGCCAGGAAGTCGTCCACCTGGGCCTCGGCGGCGATGGCAGCAGCGGTCAGTGGGTTATCGCCAGTGATCATAACCGTCTTGATCCCCATGCTGCGCAGTTGCAGAAAGCGCTCCTGGATGCCGGCTTTGACGATGTCCTTAAGATTAATCACTCCCAGGATCTCATTGTCTTTGCTTACCACTAATGGGGTTGCCCCGGCCCGGGCAATCTTGTCAACAACACCTTCGAGATCGCCGGGTACTGACTTACCTCCCAGGTTTTTCACGAAGGAGATCGTTGCATCGCTAGCTCCCTTGCGGTATTTCCGCCCCTCAGCATTAATCCCCGAGAGGCGGGTGTCGGCGCTGAAAGTGATAGTTTCGGCTCCATCAGGTGGGGCATCCTTAGTGAGACCGTATTTCTGACTGGCAAGCAGAATCACGCTCCGTCCTTCCGGGGTCTCGTCAGTTATGGATGCCATCAGGGCTGCCTCGGCCAACTCTTGCTCACTGTGTCCGCCAACCGGGACAAATGATACTGCCTCGCGGTTGCCATGGGTAATGGTGCCGGTCTTGTCAAGCAACAAAACGTTGACATCGCCGGCTGCCTCGATGGCCCTGCCGGAGAGGGCAATGACGTTCTTCTGAAAGAGACGATCCATACCGGCAATGCCGATTGCGGGTAACAGCGCAGCAATAGTGGTTGGAGCCAGACAGACAAAGAGCGCCACCAGGATGGTCAACGAAACCGGTGTCCCCTGTCCGGCGGCCTTGACGCTGTAAATTGAAAGCGGACTGATGTTGGCGCAAACCAGCAAAAATACCAGGGTCAAGGCGATGAGCAATACCTCCAGAGCGATCTCGTTGGGGGTCTTGCGGCGCTTGGCTCCTTCTATCAGGCCGATCATACGATCCAGGAATGTTTCACCGGGGTTAGCGGTGATTCTGACGATAATGGCGTTGGCAATGACCGTGGTGCCCCCGGTGACCGCGCTCCGATCTCCGCCTGATTCGCGGACCACCGGAGCCGACTCACCAGTGACGGCTGATTCATTCACCAGAGCAGCTCCAGCTACGACATCGCCGTCACCGGCGATCATGTCGTTGGCTTCAACCAGAATCAGATCCCCTTTGCGCAGCTGACTGGCCCCTACCGTGGCGTAACTGCTGCCGAATTCAGGCTGTTCCAGACGCTTGGCAGTTACATCCGTCCGGCTCTTTCTCAGAGATGCGGCCCGGGCCTTGCCACGGCCTTCAGCCAATGCCTCGGCAAAGGTGGAGAAGATTACTGTCAACCAGAGCCAGATGGAGACAGAGCCGGTGAACCAGGCCGGTTCACGGTTGGCTCCGGTGAGTGACATGATAAAGGTGATCAGGGTGATGGCACTGGCAATCTCGACGCAGAACATGACTGGATTGCGCCAGAGAATGCGGGGATCGAGTTTTTTCAGGGATTCGATCAGGGCGGGTTTGATTATCCGCCTGTCGAAGATTGATATCGGTTCAGCTGAATGTTTCGACATTGCTAATTACCTCCCAGCATGGTCAGCTGTTCGACAATCGGTCCAAGCGACATGGCAGGGAAGAAGGTAAGCGCACCGACGATAAGGATTACCAGCGTCAGCCAGATGGCGAACGGCGCTTTGTCGGTGGGGAGGGTCCCCAGGCTCGGGGGAACATATTTCTTTTCCGCCAGTGATCCGGCCATGGCCAATACCGCTACGGCCGGCACGTAGCGACCTATTATCATGGCCAGAGATCCGAGGAGGTTATAGAAGCTGACGTTGGCGTTTAACCCGGCAAAGGCGCTGCCGTTGTTGTTGGCCATGGAGGCAATGCCGTAAAACACTTCGGAGAGGCCGTGGGCACCAGGGTTGGCCATGGATGACACTGCCTGAGGGGTGACCATGGCAATTCCCGACAGGATCAGGACCACCACCCCGGCGGTGAGGATCGTCAGGATCGACAGCCACATCTCCCGCACCTCGATCTTCTTTCCCAAGTATTCAGGGGTCCGGCCGATCATCAGACCGGAGACGAAAACCGCGATGATGGAGAAGGCGAGCATGGTGTAGAGACCGGAGCCGACCCCGCCGAAGATGATCTCGCCCAACAGGATCAGGCTCAAAGGCACCATGCCGCCGAGCGGGGTGAGCGAGTCGTGCATGGTATTGACTGCCCCACAAGAGGTTCCGGTGGTTGCCACGGTGAATAGCGAACTACCGGCCAGGCCGAAGCGGACTTCCTTCCCTTCCATGTTGACACTCTGTACTCCGAGGTTGGCAACCAGCGGGTTGCCGCTGCTCTCGACACTCTGCAAAACTCCAAAGGCTAAAATCATCACAAACAGCATGACTCCCAAGAGCGCCCACCCCTGCCGGGTGTTGCCTACCATAACGCCGAAGGTGTAGGTCAATGCGCCGGGAATCAGCAGAATGAGCAGTATCTCCAGCATATTCGAGAGCGGGGTCGGGTTTTCAAAGGGGTGGGCCGAGTTGGCATTGAAGAAGCCGCCGCCGTTGGTCCCCAGCTCCTTGATCGCCTCCTGAGAGGCAACCGGTCCCATCGGGATCTGCACCTCTTTGACGATCACTTTCTCAATAACCGGGTGTCCATTGCCATCCTTGAGCGGGCTTCCCTTGTCGTCAAGCTTCGGTTTGTCGTAACTGGTTTCCTGCAGCAACGGAACAGTCTTGTATGGGTTGAAGTTCTGAATCACCCCCTGGGAGACAAGGACAAGAGCAGCTACCAGTGAGATGGGGAGCAGGATATAGAGAACACTGCGGGTCATGTCCACCCAGAAATTGCCCAGCATGGAGGTTTTGCGCCGGCAAAAGCCGCGGATCAGAGCAATGACGATGGCCATGCCGGTGGCCGCAGAGACAAAATTGTGCACCGTCAGCCCCACCATCTGGGTGAAGTAGCTGGCGGCCTGTTCGCCGGCATAGGCCTGCCAGTTGGTGTTGGTGGTAAAACTGATTGCCGTGTTGAGCGCCAGTTGCCAGGAAAAAGCCGGCAACTTCTGCGGATTGAGCGGCAACAGGTGCTGGGTTATCAGGATAGCGAATAGCGCCACAAAGAGCGCCAGGTTGAAGAGCAACATGGCCAAAGCGTAACGTTGCCACCCCATCTCTTCATCTTTATTCACCCCACTGATCCGATAGAGAAAATTTTCACAGGGAGCTAAAACGGAGGTCAGTAAAGTCCTCTCCCCTTGGTAAACCTTGGCCATGTAGCTACCGAGCGGCTTTATCAGCGCCAGCAGAACCATAGAAAAAAGAATTATTTGCATCCCATCATATGTGCTCATTGCGCTTTCTCCGTTATTTCAATAGTGCGCTTATTGAGTAACTGCTTTGCTATATTGATCGGTATCACTGTCCATTCGTTCTTCCTGCGGTCAAATATCGGCACCTGACCATGTTCATATTCCGGAGGAGCCACTGTGGTTATGCCATCTTCATTGTTAAGCATAGCAACATCTGCAAAAGATTCACCCTCGAACAGTCCGGTTTCTGTATCGAACAGATATGCTTTCATTGTTGCCCCCTTACTCAGGTAGTCTCAGTCCCATGATGCTACCGTAGCAGGAGCCGGATAAATTGGGTGTCAATTTGTGGGGTGTCTGCATCAAGAAATGATAAAGATGAAAAAATTGCGGTGAATGGAGCTACTGCGCGGCTGTTATAACCAGAAAACGGTCATCGAAATACTTAGATAGTAGAGGTTCGACATCCTGCCACTGCAACCCTCCGCCGCCGCAGCCCGGGCGGGGGACGACAACCTGGCGCCACCCCTTGCTGTCGGCAAGCTGCCTCAGCTCCAATGCCGAGCGGACAATGAGTTGCATGTCAGGAAGCGACCAGGCGGTCTCTTCCACGGGAAAACTTGCCAGGTTGTTTCCCAAGTCAGTAACATGATTGCCATGAGCTTTGAGAAGCATTCCAAGACGGTACGCCAGATCAGGGCAGTATTCCAGTGCCTGGCGTGCCACCCCTCGCCCCAGAATCGCCCGGCCATCCCTGGTAAGACTGCCGTTGGTGGTGACTACGATAATCGCCTTGCCCCAGTAGTCCCAGATGTTGCCGGTCAGCTCCACCATCAGTTGTGCGCCAGTTTTTGGGCTTCCTTGGCGTTGCTCTGGAAAATATTGGCCACCTCGAAAACTAGATTCATGGTGCCGCGATAACCGACCCACATCTTCTGGTGGGCACCCAGCCGGTCAAACACCGGCAGTCCGGCCCGCAAATGAGCGCCAATCTTGAGCTTGGCAGCAGCCTGGCGACCGTTGCTGTTTGCCACCAGCAGGTCAGCGCCAACCGCCGCCGACTCCAGGTCTTCCAAATCACCAACAAAGACATTCGCACAGGGTAAACCATCGAGGCCCCTGGTGCGAGTGGCGCTGATGGCAGCCTGGATCTCACACCCCATCCCTGACAGGAACCGGGCAATGGTTTTCAGGTTGTCGGCTTCCAGTGCCAGGGCCACCTTCTTGTTGCCGAATTGGTAATGGCTGTCAACCATGGCATCCATAAGCCTGCTGCGCCACCGGAGCTGTTTTTCCGGGACCGGCTGCCCGCTGATGGCCGAGAGGGAAGCCATAAGCAAATCAACCTCTTCCAGGCCGGTAACCGAGGTGAACCCGTAGGAAGGAATGCCGAACTTCTCTTTCAGGACCAATGCCGCCTTTGCTAACGAATCCCCGACAAAGATGGTGGCAATACTGCGACCCGCCTTTTTGATCGCCTCTACTGTTATCCCGCCGGTGGAAAGTGGCGAGACCTCGGCGTCGATGTGACCATCCAGGGCATTGGCAATATCAGGGATACAGAGCACAGTCAGGCCGAACGCTGCGACCAGTTCCTTGATCTCTTCCACATCAGCCGGGGTCAGATGGGCGCCGGGAAGCAGGTTCACCTGTCCGGCGATCGGCTCACCACCCTCAGGAAGAGTAGAGACAATCGCCTCGACTGCTGCTGCATACCCCTCCTGCAGTGAGCCGCAGTAATCCGGGGTTGACGCCCAGACCACCGGAACGGTTTGGTGTTCAGGGTGTTCCTGGCGGAAATGAACAATGGCGCTCCGTACATCATCCCCCATGGTCTCGGTCAGGCCGGAGGTCATGACCCCCACCACGCCTGGCTGAAATTTTTCAATGACCCGGCCGATCCCTTTCTTCAAATTCTCCCAGCCGCCGAAAATGGCAGTATCTTCACTCATTGCTGTTGAGTTGAGGGCAATGGATTCCTTAAAGTGACGCGATAACTGTAACCTGATAAACGTTGAACATCCCTGGGCTCCATGCAGCAGGCCAAGCATCTGGTCAATGCCGAGAAAAGCCAGAGTCGCCCCAAGAGCCGGAGAGTTTTTCTGTGGGTTCACCGTGGCGAATTTGGTGGGAACCTTGACCCGCGAAACAGAAATGTCTTCAGCAAGAAAGGTTTCGGCATGCCGAAATGCCGTCTGAACATGCTCCTGCAGCTGCTCTTCACCCTGTTCCCACGGCGCCGGAGCATTCAAAGCCGGCCAGATCGGGTTGTTGACAGTCAGGTCCAGCTGCTTGGCAAAGGTGACCATCCCTTCATAACCGGCATAGGGGTGGGAGCGGCCATGGTTGATATCGAGAAACGGGGTCTTGGTCTTCAATGCCAGGAACTTGGTCTTGCCGCCGGCCACAATCAGATCAGGCATCTTCTCCCGCATGACGCCGAGCAAACCGGCGGTGGAGGTGTCTTCAATGATCTTGGCATCTTTGTGCATCAACCCTTTCATCCGGTAAAAGTCTTCCAGAGTCGAATTCTGGGTGCCAGCAGCCAGGATCTCAACTCCCAACTCCCTCAGGGCATTGACCATCGACCAGGTCTTGACCCCGCCGGTAAAGAGTACCGAGCGTTTCCCCTCAAGCCTTGCCCGGTATGGCGCCAGCCGCTCACGACACTTGGTCTCTTCTTCTTCCAGCAGCCGTTCCACCCGGTCCTGCATCGTTCTTTTCTCCAAGCCGTTGACCGCATCGTCCAGGGCGATGGCAATGTCCCGCAACGCCTTGGCCGTATCGGTCATGCCATAGAACGATTCCTCAAGGTACGGCATGCCGAAGGTCTTTTGCATCTTTTTCGCCAGATTGGTCAGCGATTTGGAACAGATAATAATGTTCAGCTTGGCTCGATGGGCGTAGCGAAGCTCCTCGAATTTGGCATCACCGGAAAAGCAGGAGAGTATCTGGATTCCCAGCCGGTCGAAGAGTGGTAGCATCCCCCAGAGGTCTCCGGCAATGTTGTACTCGCCAATAAGGTTTATCGGGTATTCTCCAAGCACCGGTGGCTCAGCCTTTCCGATGACGTACTTGAACAGGATCTCGCCAGCCAGCCGGTTGCCGATATTCTTGTCGCCGATAAAGCCGGGAGTATTGACCGGAATAACCGGAACCGCCACCTTTTCCGCAGCCGCCTGGCAGACCGCCTCCACATCATCGCCGGTCATGGCGGTAACACAGGTAGCATAGACAAAGATTGCCTTTGCCTCAGGGTAGCGTAGCGCAAGGTCGAGGATCGCCTTGTACAGCTTTTTTTCGCCACCGAAGATGACATCGTTTTCCAGCATCTCGGTAGTGAAGCCGCGGCGGTAGAGCTGAGAATCCGAGGAACGAGCGCCCCGGTTGTCCCAGGAGTTACCGGCGCAGGCAATCGGGCCGTGAACCAGGTGTATCACATCAGTGATCGGCATCAGCACGACCCTGGCGCCGTCATAGGCACAAGAGCGCTCGGCCCCCTCCCCTGGTTCGGACTTTTTGCAGAACTTGGGCGCACCCTTTTCCTGATGGGTATCACACTCCGGGGCATCGTAGTAGTCTGGTCTGGCCATAAGTTCCTCACCTTTCATCAATAAAAGAAAAGCGCCCCATTACGAGAATGGTGGCGCCTTTGCCGATCGTCTCATCTTTCTGCATCCACTAATTTTCATATTTACTAAGCATGGCATATGCCAAACAGCCAACAAACCATTTTTCAGGCGGTTACAGTCACACTCTCTGTGATGAGCATATAACCAACGCCCTAATTGTCTATTTATTAGGCAATCGCCACAGACCTATCTGCTTCTCATTATGGTTGGCGACTATCACCCTGGGATAACGGTAGTTTTATAAGTTTATTTTCATTTAACCCATTGAAATGCGTTCTGGTTTCGATACAATTAAAACGCTGTTGCCTAAATACTTTGCAAAGGGGAAAAAATCATGAAACTTGATGAAATCAAAGAGATTGCCAAGGGACATAGCATTAAAATAGCAAAGGCAAAGAAATCGGACCTGGTTCGGGCGATTCAGCACGCCGAGGGGAATGAACCCTGCTTTGATAACGGCAAGGCAGAACACTGCGGCCAGCAAAGCTGTCTGTGGCGCGAAGACTGTGCTTAGCCAACAATACATGTAAACGAGCTGCAGGAGGCACTACGAAACCTGGAGAGCAAATCCAGCTTGAGCTGAAGAGCGCCACGCAAGAAAGGAGCAGGACAGAGATAATCTCCTGCATTGGCGTCATCGCGGCCATAGTTTTGGGGCTCTACCTGACAAGCATCCATAGTTACCTGCTGTTCCACAGCCTTGTCGAAATAACCACAATAGCTATCGGCTTTACCCTGTTCATCCTGACCTGGAACGCCCGTAATTTCCTGTCAAACGGTTGTCTCAAAGTACTCGGCATCGGCTACGCTTTTATTGCCACGATCGACCTGTTTCATACCCTGGCCTACAAAGGGATGAATGTGTTTCCCAGTGTGGGCGCCAACCTGCCGACACAACTCTGGATAGCAGCCCGTTTCCTTCAGGCCTTAACCCTGTGTATTGCCCCCTTATTCGTCCGGCGTAAGATCAACGAATATCTGCTGATAGCAGGATATTTTTTTATCGTCGCAACGATTGCAGCGATAGTGTACGCCGGTTACTTCCCAGACTGCTTCGTCGAAGGAAAAGGGCTCACTCCGTTCAAAATAGCCAGCGAATACGGCATCATTGCTCTCCTGCTCGCCTCCTTGCTGATCTTCCATAACATCCGGGCAGTATTCAGTAAAGGGGTTTACACCCTTATCGTCTCGTCAATACTGTGTACTATCGTATCGGAATTGTCATTTACCGCATATCTGAGTGTCTACGGTTTTGCCAACATGCTCGGCCATATCCTCAAGCTGGCAGCCTTTTACCAGATTTACCGGGCCCTCTTGGTAACAGGGCTAAAAAAACCGCTCGATCTCATTTTTCGTGAGCTGAAACAGGCTGAAGAGGCACTCCAGAAGGCTCACGACCACCTGGAGGAGCAGGTCAGGGAGCGAACCGCCGAACTGGAAAACGAGCGCCGGCTGCTTAGGTCTCTCGTTCAGACTATCCCTGACCCGGTTTGGCTGAAAAGCCCGGAGGGAAAATTTCTGATTGCCAATACCTCTTTTGCCCGGCTGTTCAATGTCTCCGAATCCGAGCTTATCGGAAAAACTGATTTTGATTACCTTGACCCGGCGCAGGCGGCTTTTTTTCAGCAAAAAGACCGGGAGGCTATTGCCGCGGAGAGAACAAAGACCAATGAGGAGTGGGTAACCTTCCTCGGCGACAATCACCGCGAGTTGTGGGAAACAAGCAAGACCCCGCTCCACTACGCAGACGGTCGGGTTATCGGCGTACTCGGCGTTGCGCGAAATATCACCGGACGCAAGCAGATGGAGGAAGCTCTTGCCGCCAGCGAGCGGGAATTCCGGTCACTGGCGGAAAACTCGCCAGACAATATTGCCCGCTACGACCTGCGGTGCCGACTGAAGTATTTCAACCCTGCGCTGCAAAAGAGCGTGCATCAAGATTTTGACCATAAGCTGGGCAAGTCGCCACGGGAGGCTGACGAAGATGACACCAAGGAAACCGGTCTCTATGAGGATATGCTCTGGAAAGTCATTGATAGTGGTGAACCAAGCGAGATTGAAATTGACATGCCTCATTTTTCCGGAGAAGCGCATACCCATCACATCCGTTTCGTCGCAGAACGTGATCCGCTCGGCAACATTATCGGTGTCCTGACCATTGGCCGGGACATTACTGACCGGAAGCAAATGGAAGAGTCCATTCGCAAATTGAACGAAGAGCTCGAAGAGCGGGTAAAACAGAGAACAGCGGAGTTGGAGGTCAAGAACGCCGAATTGCAGCGGATGAACCGGATATTTGTCGGCCGGGAGCTGCGGATGGTGGAGTTGAAGGAGCGGATCCAGAAGCTCGAAAAAACAGGAGGATAACCAATGATGGCATCTACCTCTTTTTTCATTCCAAAGGGAATGACTCTGGGGGTGCATCTCCCCTTCTCCGGCGCCGTTGCTATAGCAGCAACTGCGCCCGCTATAGCGAAGCCAAGGAATTTCAAGCAATACCTGGTAATTATTTTGACTATCGTGCTGTCGATAGCTGCTGCCGCGGATATTTCAAACGCTTCCCAGACCCTCATATTCAACACCTCCAATGCTCCTCCCAACTCAACGGATACTGCCACCGGCTCCTGTGACAGAATCCTGACCGAAGCTTTCAGGCGTCTCGGCATGAACCTGAAAATTGTCCAACTACCTTCGGAGCGAGCCCTCCAGAATGCCAATCAGGGGATTGACGACGGCAACTTCGTACGGGTCGAAGGGATGGAGAAAATGTATCCCAACCTCATCAGAGTCCCCGAAGCGATTACCACCCTTGAATTCACGGCCTTTACCAAGAATGACAGCATCAGGATCACCAACTGGGAAAGTCTCGTCCCCTATCGCGTCGCTATTGTCAATGGCTGGAAGATACTGGAGAACAACATCGTCGGAGTCAAATCGCTCACCAAGGTTAGGGACGAACATGTCCTGTTCCCGCTTCTGCTCACCGGTAAGGTCGATATTGTAGTCTATGATCGCAGACAGGGTGAGTATGCTCTCAAGCAGCTCGGAGCTGAAGGGGTCAGGGCCTTGCAGCCACCACTCATCGTAAAACCGATGTACCCCTATCTGAACAAACGCCATGCCGATCTGGTCCCGAAACTGGACCAGATCCTGAAAGCAATGAAGAAAGACGGGACGGTCAAACGAATCGTTACGGAGACTCTGCACACATTTTCCATTCAGGAGTAATTTCATGCTGAGCCGGGGGGACTTCAATTCCATTGCCTACAGGATGACCGCATCCGTGCTGGTTTTAAGTCTTCTGCTGGCCGGCGCTTCGACCATGGGGCTCTATGTCGTTTCTTCCCATGAGGAGGCTGACAAAGTCGAGCGGGATCTCCGGCAGCTGGTAAAGACCAACGTCCCCGGCATAAATGAGAGCCTGTGGGTCATGGATATGCGGCAACTCCAGATCCAGTTGAACTCTCTGCTCAATATCCCCCATGTGACCAAGGCACAGGTTGAGTCCGGTGGCCAGATCCTGGCGTCAACCGGGAACAACCTGCCGGATGAGGCCACCATTCGGAGGTCTTTCGCCCTCAACTACCGCTTAGAAGACAGAATCATTCCGCTGGGAAATCTCCAACTTCAGGTGAACTACAACGACATATCCAAGGATCTGCTTTCCAAGGCACATGTCAGGTTTCTGTTTCAGTTGGGGCAGATTGCCCTTGTAGCAGTCTTCATGCTGTTTATCTTCCGGCAAATTGTAACGCGACGTCTTGAAACATTTGAGAACCACATCAGCGAGCTGAACCGTGGCCAGACGGATGCCCTGGTTCTGCCGAAACCGATGTTCTTCAAGGGGAATGACGAACTGGACATGCTGGTTCAGGCATTCAACAACATGTCAGGCCAATTGCGCGAAATGATCAGCGACATGAAGCAGGCCGAAGAGGATCTCAGGCGGATGAACGAACGTTTTTCCCTGGCCACCCATGCTGCTCAACTGGGGGTTTGGGACTGGGACATCCCTAAAAATGAGCTGGCATGGGAAGAGTCGATGTATCGTCTCTACGCCATTCAAAGGGAAGACTTTGGTGGCGCTTACGACGCCTGGGCCCGCACCATTCATCCTCTGGACAAAGCCCAGACCGAAGGAGAGATTCAGGCCGCCCTGCGCGGCGAGCGCGAGTATGCTCCCGAATTTCGCATCGTCCTGCCAGATGGCAACATCCGCTACATCAAAGCGAACTCGCAGACATTCAGAGATGAAAACGGCACCCCCCTGCGTATGATCGGTACCAACATCGATATTACCGAGCGCAAACTGGCAGAAGAGGAAGTTCGCCGATTGAACGCCGAACTGGAACGGCGGGTGACCGAGCGCACTGCCCAGTTGCAAGCTGCCAATCAGGAGCTGGAGGCATTTTGCTACTCCGTGTCGCACGACCTGCGGGCGCCGCTCAGACATATCGACGGGTATGTGGATCTGCTGGTATCGCGCTGCCGCGACAGTCTTACAGATAAAGGCTTGCATTACGCAGATACCATCGCCGCCTCCGCTCGTCAGATGGGGGTGTTGATCGACGACCTGCTGCAGTTTTCCCGGACCGGTCGCGCTGAGATCCACCAGGAACGTGTGGACATGAACAAGGCAATGGAAGAAGCGCTGGTCACCTTACAGGAGGGCTGTGCTGGGCGTGCCATTGAGTGGGCCATAGAGAAACTGCCCATGGTCCGGGGAGATTTCGCCCTGCTGCGCCAGGTGTGGGCCAACCTGCTGGGGAATGCGGTTAAATATACCCGAACCAGGGAGACCACCCGGATAACGGTCAGCTCCAGCAGAGAAAACGATGAAGACATCTTTACGGTAACCGATAACGGGGTGGGGTTTGACATGCAATATGCCGGCAAGCTCTTCGGCGTCTTTCAACGTCTACATACCCAGGAGGAGTTCGAAGGGACCGGCATCGGCCTGGCCACTGTCCAGCGAATAATTAACCGGCATGGCGGCCGGGTCTGGGCCGAGGCAGAACTGAACCGTGGTGCGACGTTTCATTTCACTCTGCCGCTACATACGGAGGAAAGCGATGTCTGAACTTAAACCGATTCTGCTGGCGGAAGACAATCCTAGAGACGCCGAACTGACATTAGAGGCCTTGGCAGAAAACAATCTGGTCAACCGGGTTACGCACGTCAGGGACGGTGTTGAGGCATTGGAATATCTGCGCTGCGAAGGCCGGTTCGCAACGCGCACGCCTGGTAATCCGGCAGTGGTGGTGCTCGACATCAAAATGCCACGTCTGGATGGCATTGATGTGCTGCGGGCCATCCGCTCCGACCCTGCCTTAAAACTGATACCGGTGGTGATGTTGACCTCCTCGCGGGAGGAGCATGATCTGATCCGTAGTTATGAACTGGGGAGCAACGCCTATGTGGTCAAACCGGTAAAGTTTACGGAATTTGTCGAGGCGGTGAAGCAACTCGGTATTTTCTGGGCCTTACTGAACGAACTGCCCCCAAAAGGAGCAACCTCCAATGACCAATGAAATGCAGCGAGAGCGACCTCTGCGGATACTGCACCTCGAAGACTCGCCACGGGATGCCGAGCTAATCCGGGAGCGGCTGATCGACGCCGGCTTTTCCCTGCAGCTCGACTGGGCAGCCAGTGAACTGAAGTTTGCCTCGTTGCTCCAGAGAGGCGGATACGATCTTGTGCTGGCCGATTACCTGCTGCCAGGTTTTGAGGCGCCGGCGGCGCTGTCACTGGTAAATGCCCTCGCTCCCGGCCTGCCCTTCATTGTAGTTTCCGGCGCCGTCGGCGAAGAAAAGGCAGTGGAACTCCTCAAACTAGGCGCCACAGACTATGTGCTGAAAGACCGATTGGACAAGCTGCCGTTGGCAATTGAGCGGGCGCTGGATGAGATTGGAGAGCAGAAGGCGCGGCGCCGGGCCGAGGAAGAGCTGCGCATAAGTGAGGGAAAATATCGGCGCATAGTGGACACGGCCGCCGAGGGAATCTGGTCGCTAGGGGCGGATCATCTGACCACCTTTGTTAACGCCCGGATGACCGAAATGCTCGGCTACACCGGAGCGGAAATGTTCGGCCGGCCAATGGCCGACTTCATGTTCGACGAGGACGTGCCGAACCATCTGCTGAGAATGGGCAATCGCCGTCATGGGCAACCAGAGCATTATGAACGCCGCTTCCGCCGTAAAAACGGTGAGGCGGTCTGGACCCTGGTTTCTGCTACCCCGATTCTTGATGACCAACATCAGTTTCAGGGCTCCTTCGCAATGTTCACCGATATCACTGAAAGAAAACTCGCCGGCGACGAGCTCCAACGGCTCAAAGACGACCTGGAACGACGGGTGCTGGAGCGTACCATCGAATTGCAGGAAAAGTATGCCGAGTTGGAACGAATGAATAAGCTCTTCGTCGGCCGGGAACTCAAAATGGTTGAGTTAAAGGAACGGATCACTGAACTGGAGCAGCAGATCCGGCAACTCAACGAACGGAGTGGATCATGACACGCCTCATTGCTGTCATTACTCTGCTGCTGGTTGCCTGTACGGCATTCGCCGCGCAAGACGAGGTAACGCTTAAGCTCGGTGTACTAGCCTATCGGCCCAAGCCGCAGGCGCTGGCACAGTGGCAGCCGGTGGCGGAGTATCTGCGGATGGCCCTTAAGCAGCCGGTAGAACTGGCGGTATACGACTATACGGAACTGGCCGATGTTGCGAAAAAACGCTCGACTGATGTGGTGATCACGACCGCCAGTCACTTCGTTCTCCTCAAGCAGACCTGCGGTTTTTCCTCTCCGTTGGCGACCATGGTCTCCCGAATGGGCACCCATGAGCTCAGCACCTACGGCGGGGTCATAATTGCCCGCTCCGACCGCGGCGATATCACGTCGCTCGCGGACCTTTCCGACAAAAAGATTGCCACGGTCGCTACCGATGCGTTCGGCGGTTTCCAGATGCAAGAGATGGAGATGGTGGAGGCGGGGTTGCCGATGCCGCCCCACGAACGGTTAGTGATAACCGGACAACCACATGACAAGGTTATCGAAGCGGTCCTGGCCGGTCGTGCCGACGTCGGCTTTGCCCGGGCCGGCGTCATCGAGGGGATGATCAGGGAAGGCAAACTCGACCCGGAACGACTCAAGATCATTAATCGGCGGAACGCTCCCCACAGCCCGTTTGTTGTCTCCACCCGACTCTATCCGGAATGGCCGGTGGCGGTGCTGCCGCATGTTGAATCGGAACTGGCGGCACGCCTGGCGGCCGCCCTCTTCCTGCTGCCGCGCAACAGCCTCACCGGCCCCGCCGCCACCATCAGCGGCTTCACCGTTCCCGCCAATTATGACGGCGTAGAGCACCTGCTCCGGAAGCTGCGCCTCCCCCCCTTTGACCGGCCGCCGGAATTCACCCTTGCCGACCTTTGGAAGCGGCATGCGCCGTGGATCGTTACCCTGGGTGGGTTGCTGCTGCTTTTGTCGGTTGCCAGTGCTGGGCTGATCGTGTTGTACCGCCGCGCTAATCGCTCACTGCGCGAAGTGGAGCGACTGGCGGAAAAGGAACGACTGCTTCTCGCCAGCCTGGCCGAAGGAGTATACGGCGTCGATGCGTGGGAGAGATGCATATTTGTCAACCCTGCCGCCTTGACAATGCTGGGGTTTGCCGCAAGCGAACTCATCGAAGTAAAGATCCACGACCTGTTTCATCGGCATACGGAGAGCGGACTCCCCAACCATCCGGAAGCGTGTCCCGTTCTCCATACCCTGCGTGATGGGGTGAAGCGCGAGGCTGAAGTGACGTTTACGCGTAAGGACGGCAGTATGTTCCCTGTTTCGCTGGTCGCTTCCGCCATGAAGCAGGGGACGGAAATCGTTGGGGTGGTGGTGGCCTTCCAGGACATCACCCGGCACAAGCAGGCAGAAGAGGCGCTTATGCAGCGGACGTACGAGCTTGATCAGGAGATCGCCGAGCGGCAGGTGGCACAGGAGAGCCTGCAGGAGCAGGCGCTCCTGTTGGAAAAAGAGATGGAGGAGCGCCGCGCTGCCCAGAACGAGCTGGAGCAGGCAAACGAACGGCTGGAGCAACGGGTGCGCGAGCGCACCGCCGAACTGGAGGCTAAAAACGCCGATCTGCAGAACATGCTCAAGAGTTATGTCGGCAGAGAGTTGAAGATGGTGGAGTTGAAGGAGCGGATCAAAGCTCTGGAGGCGAAAATATGAGGCTACAACCCAAAAACCAAATATTGTTAATTGTCTTGTGGTTGGGGTGCTTTCACATTTCAGGTCGTACAACCTGGGCGGTTGAACCTTCTCTTGCGCAAGGCCTCGGCCATTGCAACTGTCATCACCGTTGAAGAGATCAGGAACATGGGGGCGCGCAACCTGCTGGACGTTTTGAAGATGATGCCGGGAATTACTGATGGTGGAAAGATCAAGGAGCTGGAGAGCCATGGAAACCGATAAAATACCGATCTTGCTGGTTGATGATCGTCCTGAGAACCTCATTGCGCTGGAAGCGCTTCTGGATGACATGGGTCTCGCGCTTTTCACTGCACAATCTGGGAATGAGGCGCTGAGCCTCTCACTGAAGCATGATTTCGCGATCGTTCTTCTGGATGTCAGGATGCCTGGCATGGACGGTTTTGAGACAGCCGAACTGATGCGGGCAAACCCTAAAACCAGCCGCGTACCGATCATATTTATCAGCGCAGCCTTGAAAGACACGGAACACCAGTTCAAGGGATATGAAACCGGGGCGTTTGATTACCTGTTGAAACCGATCGAGCCAACTATCCTGCGCAGCAAGATACGGGTTTTTTGCGATCTGTATCAACAACGCATGATGCTGGAGATGACCGAGCTGCAGCTTGAAACAGCTATCCGTGAGCGTACAGCTGAACTGCATGCAGCACTGGAAACTCTGCGTGAGAGCGAGCAACGTTTTCGTGACCTCCTTGCCTCGGTCACCAGTTATATGTACACGGTTGTCATGGATGGCGAAAAAACCGTTGCTACGGAGCATGGCCCGGGTTGTTTGGCAGTAACCGGTTTTTCTGCCGAAGAGTACGCGGCTGACCCTGACCTCTGGTATCGCATGATTTACCCGGAAGACCGCCAGACAGTTGTTGATGCGGCTCAGCATCTCCAGAAAGATAAAACCACTGATACCTTTGAACACCGGATTCAGCACAAGGACGGCTCGATCCGCTGGGTGCAGACCACGCTTGTTCCCTGCGTCGGCCCTGACGGCGAGCTTCAGTCATACGATGGCGTCATAACCGACATAACTGAGCGCAAACAGGCGGAAGAGAAAATTATAAGACTCAATGAAGAACTGGAGCAGCGAGTCAGAGAACGTACAATGGAACTCGAACTGAGGAACCATGAGCTGGAGCAGTTGAACAAGGCTTTTGTTGGGCGCGAACTACGGATGGTTCAGCTGAAGGAAAGACTATCAGAGTTGGAAGCCGACAAGGCAGCTCACAGCGAAACGGTTGCAGAACCTGATAAGTGCAGGAGCAGACTATGAACAGACTGATAATAGTAATCGAATTGTGCGCAGCACTCTTAGCAGGTGCAGTTTCACCAGCAAAAGCAGCAGAAAACATGTCATACACCATTGCCGTCATCCCCTCTGTACCAACTGTTACCATGCATACTCAATGGACCCCTCTGCTGGAGTGGCTGACACAAAAAACCGGCATCCGTTTCAGCCTGAAACTATTCGAACGGATGGCAGACTTTGAGCGTGAAATTGGGGAAGGCAACCCCGATTTCATCTTCGCCTCTCCCATCCAGACCGTAGTAGCTCACCAAACACACCAATACATTCCGCTGGTGCGCGGCGGCAAGGCTATTGCGATCGGGGTTTTCGTTCGCAAAGATTCCCCCTTTAGAACCCTTGACGATCTCTCCGGCGAGACGATCTCGTTCGTCGGGAACAAGAACCTGTGCAGTGTCTTTGTCCGCCACATGCTGGCCAAACGGGAGCCCCCACTCATATTTGCCAGTAATTACGCAGGGTCAACGCGCAACGTGATCAAGAGTGTTCTTTTGGGAAAGTCATCAGCCGGCGCGGTGTTCATACCAGAGCTGGAACGGGAGCTAGAGGCAAATCGCGAGCAGCTTCGCTCTGTTATCGAAACGCCGAAGATTGCCCCACATCCACTCTCGGCTCACCCACGGGTTCCCTTTAATGTGCGTGAACGGGTAAAGAGTGCTTTGCTGGAATTAGCTTCGCTAAAGAATGGTGCTGAATTGTTGCGGACCGTCAGGCTGCCGTCTCCGGTTGCTGCTGATTACAAGAACGATTACCAGTCCCTGGAACTTATTGATATCCGGGAGCTGACCGATTGGGGAAGATAGATGAAACTGCTTCCGCGTCACCTGAATAACCGTACGATCGTCCTGGTTGCCATCGTGTTATGCGTGACCGGCATCCTCTCGGGGTGGGTCACGGCAACGCGTCAGTCCGAGCGGCTGATCACAGCGATGCGCGACCACTCATCTGTCATGGTCGAACATTTTGCCGAAAATTGCGCACGGTTTCTCATCCTCGAAGACTATGCCGAGCTGGAATCATTTCTCCTCAAATCAGCGGAGCTGCCAAACGTGGTTCAGCTGCAGGTATTCGAACCAGATGGCAGAATTGTCGGCGACACCAAACGGACTCTGGACGGCAAACTTATTGTGCCAACTGATATGAAACGCATTGTTCTGCCGAGCAACAGCAAGCCTTCAGATAGCATTTCCGGAGAGCATCTGGTTTTCTGGTACCCGATTACAGCCGGCAAGCTGCTCGGCTGGGTCAGGGCCGATTTCAGTCTGGCATCCATTAATCGATCCCAGGAAGAGACATTGACGCAAAACTTGATCCTCGCAATGCTGTGGGTTATCTGCAGTGCGGCAATGATATTCATTGTATTACGACCAACGGCAGTAGCGTTGAACAAACTGGCACTCTTTGCCCGGGAGCTGAACGAATGCAAGGGTAACCGGATTGAAGTTCATCACGAAACCATTGAAATAGAGGCGCTTGAGGAGTCGCTCAACTATGCCTCGGGAAAACTCCTCTCCGCAGAGCAGCAACTGATCAGCGACCGGGAACGGTTGCGTAAAAGTGAAGAGAACTACCGGCGCCTGTTGGATACGATCCAGGAAGGGATTTGGGTCATTGACAAAGATGCCGTAACCACGTTTGTCAATCCCCGTATGGCGGATACCTTGGGTTATACCCCCGAGGAAATGATCGGCAGGCACCTGTTTACTTTTATGGATGAACAAGGCAGAGCAATTGCCGAGCAGAATATTGAACGGCGCAAACAAGGAATAAAGGAACAGCACGATTTTGAATTTATCAGAAAAGATGGTCAGCGGATTTATACGCGACTCGAAACCGGACCGATACACGATGATACAGGAAATTACATGGGGTCAATTGCAGCAGTTGCCGATATTACCGAGCGTAAACAGGCGGAGATCAGGCTTCATGCCAGCGAGCAGCTCTTTCGTTCTTTGGCGGAAAACTCTCCGGACGTTATTGTGCGCTACGATCGGGAAGGGAGGCGGATCTACGTCAATCCAGAATTCGAGCGGGTCAATCGACTCTCTGCACAGGAAGTAATCGGCAGAAAACCGGTAGAACTCTCAACTGAACTGGCTCCCATCGCAACCGAGTTTACTGAAAAGCTGATGGCAGCGATGGCATCCGGTACGGTGGCAAAAATCGATCTGTCATGGAACAAGGAAGGAAAAGCCATTTGCTGGTTTGTGCGCGTTGTTCCGGAGTTTGATGCAGACGGCAAGGTAGTCAGTGCCCTAACCATCTGGAACGACATTACCGAACGCAAGCAAACAGAGGAGGAATTGCGTTTACTAAACGAAGAGCTAGATCTTCGTGTCCAGGCAAGGACTGCAGAACTTAAAGGGAAAAATGCTGAGCTGGAACGCCTTAACAAGATATTTGTCGGCAGGGAACTGCGAATGATCGAGCTGAAGGAACGGATCAAAGCATTGGAAGCCCAAACACCGGGCAACATTGACACTGCTTAATTAAGAGATATCATACAGTTAAGAAGGGGGCGATCAGACTGAACAGACTGTTACGCAACTATAACGCAGCCATCATGGACACGGACCGGGACAAGGCGCTGTTGGTTGTTCACAATGCCCTGCAACGGGGGTTCACTCCGGAAGCGGTGGTATTTGAGGTTGTCGTGCCATCAATCGAGCTGATGATGCAAACAGTCAGCGAGAACCAAGGGGGAAGTCTGGCTCAGCACTTCATGGCAGCCCAGATTGCCTCAGAGGTAGTCGATGAAATGTTGCCGCTTTTCCATAAAGCCCCTCAGAGTATCGGTAGTGTGATCATAGGTACCTCCCAAGGGGACTTTCACGGGCTGGGCAAACGAATTGTCGGGGGGTGCCTGAAAGCCATGATGGTTGAGGTTATTGATCTCGGCCTCAATGTTGCGCCGGAGCGATTCATCGATGAGGCTGTGGCTCACGATGCCCAAGTCATCGGTATTTCATCCATGATGGTACATACCGCAAAAGGAGAGAACGGCTGCTGTCGGGTAAGGGAACTGCTCAAAACACGTGGCCTGGAAGATAAAATCAAGATTGCGGTAGGCGGTGCTCCGTACCGATTCAATCCGCAGCTATATGCCGAAGTTGGGGCAGATACCTGGGCTGAAAATGGCATCAAAGCCGGCAAAGTGATCTCCGATCTGATCCGGGAGGTACACAGAACATGACAGGCATGGAGCGTTTGAATGCCGCCATCAAAGGCACACCAGCCGACCGGATCCCGGTTTTCTGTAACCTGCTCGACCAGGGGGCCAAAGAACTGGGCCTCTCCATTGAGGAGTATTATTCACGCGGTGAATATGTGGCCGAGGCGCAACTCAAAATGCGGGAGAAATACGGCTACGATAATCTTTGGAGCCTCTTTTATGTCGGCAAGGAGGCCGAACTTCTAGGATGTGGCAAGATCATCTTTGCCAAGGACGGCCCCCCCAACGTTGGCGAGATGATTATCAAGAAATATGATGATATCGCCAAACTACAGGTACCCGATGACATTACCAGCCACCCTGCCTTTGCCGAAGAGCTTGAATGCCTGCGAATCCTCAAGGCTGAGGCTGGCGGCAGGTATCCGATCTGTGCCTACCTGACTGCTTCGATGACTCTGCCGGCCATGTTGATGGGTATGGAAAAATGGCTGCAGATGCTGATGATGGGGCCAAGCGAACTGCGCGACGAGCTGCTGGCCAAGTGCTCGGACTTCTTTCAAAAGCAGATAGCTGCCTACCGGGCCGCTGGCGCCGATGTTCTGGTCTACTCGAACCCCTTCGGCTCCACCGACTTTATTCCTCGTAAGTTCTTCAATGAACTGTCGCTCCCCTGGATGGAGCGCGATCTCGGCCCGGGTGGGACAGCAGGTATTGTCTATTATTGCGGCAGCTCCCGCTTCAACGATGTGATCGAAGCGGTCATCAACCGTCTGGGGATTGGTGCGTTTTACCTGAGCCCAATGGATGACATCGCTGAGGGGAAACGGCTGATAGCGGGGCGCGGACTTACCTGCGGCGTTATAAACGACATCATGCTCCTCGAATGGTCGAAGGACGAGATCAGGACAGAGGTAAAAAGGATGATCGACGCAGGCAAAACTGGCGGAAAGTTCCTGTTCGGCACACTGGTCATGCCTTATGCCATACCGGAAGCCAATATAAGGGCAATGCTGGAGGCAGCCTATGAATACGGCAGGATTGAGGGACCGCAATGACCCCTCATTCCCCTCCCCTATTGCTTCTGGGCTGTGGCATCTTACAGCAAGAAATTCATTTTCTCATCGAGAAGAATGGCTGGCCGCTTGATACATACTTTATCGACTCAGCGTTGCACATCAATTTTGACAAACTGTCCCAGGCTTTAACCTCGGCACTGAAACATAATGATGGACGTGAGGTCATTGTTTTCTATGGTGCCTGCCATCCACTCATGGAAGAGATGCTCTCCTCGGCCACGACGTTCCGCACCGAGGGGCAGAACTGTGTGGAGATGCTTTTGGGGAACGAGCGATTTACCCATGAACTGGAACAAGGGGCCTTTTTTCTTCTGGAAGAGTGGGCGCAGCACTGGGAGCAAATCGTAACCGCAACCTTCGGCACTAATCTGAAAGTGATCCGGGAGCTTTACCAGAGTGATCGCCGGTATCTGCTTGCTGTTTCAACCCCCTGCTCCGGCGATTTCCGGGTTGCAGCCGAGGAAGCCGGCCGATTGGTAGGACTGCCTCTAAAACAGCTCGAGGTTTCTCTGGATAACCTGGAAGCAGTGCTGAAAAAAGCGATACGCAGAAAAATGCGAGAAACCTCATGACTGAGATACCAGTCATAACCCCTGATGAATTGGCCGACTTGCAGGAGCGCGCCAGAAAACTTGCCAGAGACAAGTCATATCTGCAGTTGATCGTCAATCTGATCAATAAGGTAAGCGCCTGCCAGGGGCTTGATCCTATGATTGAAACCCTGTTGAATAATATCCTGACGGTTATTGGCGGCACCAATATCATCCTGTACTACCTGATTGACGATGAGATACATTATGCCGACCTCATGGGTAAACAGCAGGTCATAGAGCAGATCGATGACGATCTGGTTAAGAGAGTTCTTGAGCTGCGGACGCCCCTTGAAACCGAGCACGATTTCTGTGACACGCAGATGATGAGCCCGGAGTTTACCAAGGCCTACACCTGGGTGTTCCCTCTGTTGGTTGGCCGAGAGTTGATCGGTGTCATCAAACTGGAAAACCTGCACCTTGGCATGAGGGAATTATATGCCGAGCTACCGACCTTTTTCATCTTTGTCAGCAGCCTCCTGAAAAATGAAATATACAACCACACCCGGCTGAAACAATCTTACGACCAACTGAGTGAGATCAATGAGGAGCTGGAACTGGAGATTGCCGAACGGGAGCTGACCGAGGATGAACTGCGCAAGGCGCGGGACGAGTTGGAAATGCGGGTTGCCGAGCGAACCGCGGCATTGCAGGTTGCCAACGAAAAACTGCAGGAGGACCTTAGCGAGCGTAAACTGGCGCAAGAGGCATTGCGCAAATACGCCGAAGAGCTCCATGATCTCTACAACCATGCCCCCTGCGGTTACCATTCCCTGGACAAGGATGGTCTATTCATCCGTGTCAACGATACCGAACTTCAATGGCTGGGATACGAGCGCGACGAGATCATCGGCAGAAAGCGTTTTTCCGATATTGTCACCCAGCAGAGCGTGCAAACCTTTCGGGAAAACTACCCCCGTTTCAAGCAGCAGGGCTGGGTAAAAGATCTGGAATTTGAGATGGTGCGCAAGGACGGGACCATTCTACCCGTTATCCTCAGCGCTACAGCGGTCAGCGACAGTGACGGTAACTACCTGATGAGCCGCTCGACCATTTACGACATAACTGATCGCAAAAGGACCGAGGAGTCGGAGCATCTACTCAGTTCCATTGTTGAATCAACAGATGATGCCATTCTCAGCAAGGACTTGCATGAAAATATCCTTTCCTGGAACAAAGGCGCGGAACGTATCTATGGGTATTCGGCAGAAGAAATCATTGGTAAGAACATCAGGATCCTGATTCCTCCGGAACGTGAAAAAGAAGTTAATGAAATCATGGGTTCGATCCAACGCGGCGAGCGGATCGAACACTTTACCACTGAAAGAATCCGTAAAAACGGTGAACGGATTTTCGTATCGCTCACCATATCACCAATCAGGGACTCGACTGGTGTAATCGTCAGAGCATCGGTTATCTCCCGCGATATAACCGAGCAGGTGCAGCTGGCTGAGCAAATCAAGTCGCAACAGGTCAACCAGGAAGAGCTGATCCAACAACGAACAGCGGAACTGCTGGAAAGAGGCCGGGAGCTCCAGGACAACCAGCTGGCGCTGATGAATATAGTCGATGATCTCAACCAGAAAACCGACGAGCTGGAAAGCGCCAATGCCAAATTGATGGAACTGGACCGGTTAAAGTCAATGTTCATTGCCTCGATGAGCCATGAGTTGCGAACGCCACTCAATTCTATCATCGGGTTCTCCAGCATCCTTCGTGATGAATGGCTTGGCCCGGTCAATGCGGAACAGAAGGAGAACCTCTCCACCATCTTTCGCTCAGGCAAGCACCTGCTCAATCTCATCAATGATGTCATTGATGTTTCCAAGATTGAAGCAGGCAAGGTGGATACCCGTATCGAGGAGTTCGATCTCCATGAACTCATGTCTGAAGCGGTCCAGTACCTCGATAAAGAGGTGAAAGAAAAAGGGTTGGGGCTTAACTTGGAACTGCACCACCAGACCATCTGCACTGACCGGAGACGCCTCCTCCAGTGCGTTATCAATCTGCTGAGTAATGCCTACAAATTTACGGAACAAGGCGGGATCACAATAAAAACTTTCTGCGAAGATGCAACGGAAGCGCCTATCTGCATTTCCATCGCAGATACCGGCATCGGCATTGCTGAAGAGGATATCCCCAGACTTTTCAAACCGTTCGTTCGGCTGGATTCGCCCATAAAAATTATTGTCCCGGGCACAGGACTGGGACTGTATCTTACCCGCAAACTGGTTGGAGAAGTCCTTAAAGGTGATATAATTTGCGCAAGTAAACTCGATATGGGGAGCACCTTTACCATCCGCATACCGGAGAGAATCAATGAAAAAAGCACTGGTCATTGAGGATAATAAAGACAATCTGAAGCTCATTACCTATGCCCTAGAGCGTCACGGTTACACAGTGATTGCTGCAGAGACCGGCGTGAAAGGGGTGGAGCTTGCCATCAGCGATCCGCCCTGTTTTGTGATCATGGACATCAACCTGCCGGACATCGATGGTTTTGAGGCAACCAGGCGCATCCGTCAAAGCAGCTCCAACGGCGATATCCCTATTATTGCCATCACTTCCTATGCCATGGCAGGCGACATGGACCGAATCATTGCTGCCGGCTGTACCGGCTATTTCGAAAAACCGATAGATCCATTGACCATCGCGGACAATATCCATGCATTGCTTGATCGGGTTAAGAAACAGAAAACCGGTAACTAGGAGTTTCCGTGAACGTACTGATCGTCGAAGACAATGTAAATGCCCGCAAACTTTTGAGGATCACCTTTGAGCATTATAACTGCACTGTCTTTGAGGCTCAGGACGGAGAGGAAGGGCTTGACCTCGCATCCCGCCACCATCCGGACATCATCATCTCCGATGCCCTTATGCCGCGCATGGACGGCTTTCAGCTACTGAGAGCACTGAAGGCCGATCCTGAGCTCAAGCCAATCCCGTTTATTTTCTATTCATCAACCTATACCGGAGAAATGGAGGCCGAACTGGCCCTTTCACTAGGCGCTGAGGCCTTTGTTTCCAAACCGACCGAACCGGAAGCTCTCTGGCAAAAAACCTGCGCCATCATAAAGGAATGGGAAAAACGCCAACATGTGCCAACGCCCTCTGCTATCAATGAGAATGACGAACAGTATCTTCGCGAATACAGCCGCATTGTTGCCACCAAGCTGGAAGAAAAGGTGCTGGAACTCGAAGATGCTCTGCTGCAGCGCAGACAGGCCGAAGACGAGCTGCGCAGCCTTAATGAAGAGCTAACCAGGGAGATCGCCGAACGCAAGCTGGTTGAAAACACGCTTAAAGAGCAGGAAGAAGAACTGGCGACAATCTTCGAAAATGCTCCTTTTGTCATGCTGCTGCTTGACGAGGATCGTAAGGTCCGCAGGGTCAATGCCCAGGCCTGCCTGCTGACCGGCTTGGCAGTCAGTGAAATGATTGACCACCGCAGCGGCGAAGCGTTGCGCTGCATTCACGCCCTTGAAACCTCTGATGGCTGCGGTTTCAGCCTTAATTGCCGGAAATGCGTCATCCGGACAACGGTGCTGGACACCTTTGACACCGGGCAGAGCCATCATCAGGTCGAAACGTCCCTGCCTCTCGTAATTGACAACAAGGAACAATCCAAGACATTTCTTTTTTCCACAATCCGGGTATCAGTTGCCCAGCAGGCAATGGTCCTGCTCAGTCTCCAGGATGTCAGCGAATACAAGAAGCTTGAATTGCAACTACTGCACGCGCAGAAAATGGAATCGATCGGCACCCTGGCCGGTGGCATAGCTCATGATTTCAATAATATCCTGACCGCGATCATCGGCTATGGGGATATGACCCTGATGAACATGAACCCGGAGGACCCCCAGCATAGAAACCTCGTCTTCATGCTGGAAGCGGCACGTCGGGCTGCAGCACTGGCGAAGGATCTGCTCCTGTTCAGCAGGAAGCAGATCAGCGTCAAAAAAGTTGTCGACCTCAACGAAATTGTCCGTTCTGTGGAAAAGTTTCTGCAAAGAATTATCGGCGAAGATATCGATTGCATAATGTCGCTGGAAAGCGTCGCACTCCCGGTGTTTGCCGATGCCCACCAGCTTGAACAGGTCTTGATGAACCTTGCCACGAATGCTCGGGATGCCATGCCTGATGGGGGCTCACTATCCATTGCCACTGAACGGATCTCCCTTGACGATGCCTTCATTGCCACCCACGCTTACGGAAGCAGCGGGTCATATGCACTGCTTACGGTAACTGACACCGGAATGGGTATGGACGATGAGACCTGTCGACAAATTTTCGATCCATTCTTTACGACAAAAGAGATCGGCAAAGGGACCGGACTGGGGATGTCGGTGGTCTACGGAATCATCAAGCAACACGAAGGACATATCGCGTTGAACAGCGAGCCTGGGGCAGGCACGACATTCAAAATATACCTGCCGCTCAATGTCACAAAACTAACTGAGCAAGAAGCCGAAGTCAGCCCCGAGAAACCGGTAACCGGCTCCGAAGTGATTCTTTTGGCAGAGGATGACGAAATTGTGCGTACCATGGCGCAATCGTTGCTCAGCGGCTTCGGTTATGAGGTCATTGTCGCAGTCGATGGCGAAGATGCCGTGCAGAAGTTCCGGGAGAACCAAGAACGCATCCAGCTGCTTTTGTTTGATATGATCATGCCCAAGAAAAGCGGCAAGGAAGCCTATGGCGAGATTCGGGAGTTGAAACCACAGATAAAGGTGATATTCACCAGCGGCTATGCAACCGATCCGGCCCATCAGAAAGTCCAGGTAGGGGAAACCGGGATGATGATCCCTAAGCCGTATTTGCCGACCAACCTGCTGACAATGGTGCGTAGCGTTCTGGATAAAGGGTGAAATCATCGTGACCGCAGTGCGTTATAGGTGGTGATCATAGCCGCCGTTGGCAAGAAACTAAAAAGCGACATCCATCTGATTTGGGGTCGCCTTGGCAATATTGAAAAGGTTCTTTCGCGGCGTCTTTCTGACTGCGCGGAAGTTTTATCGCCGCTTGGTCTGGGCCAATTATTATTCTACCAAAGCTTAAGGACAATGAAGAATGGCACCCCCACTTCATTTGCCAAATACCTTGCGCAAAAGATCGGTGGTCCGGGCTGCCGGGTTGGTCCTGATCTTCTTTTCCTCCTCACCCACCTTGATGAAAAGGCCGTCCAGAGCCTTATCGGTCACATAGGTATCGAGGTCCAGAGAGGGGATGCCTGCCAGCGAAGCCAATGGCGAAACATCATACTTTCCGATCATCTCTTTATAGGCACGGGCGGTTCCCAGCTGATCCATGCTCCTGGCCACTGCCGGTTTGAAGGCAGCGAATAGTTGCGGTCGGGTCTTGTTCTCAAAGAACCTGGTTGCAGCCGTATCTCCACCCTGGAGGATCCCCTGGGCATCCTCCAGGGTCATCTGCCTGATGGCATCACCGAAGAAGCTGGCCGCCTTGGGTGCCGCTTTTTCCGCGGCCCGGTTCATGCTCAAGACAACGTCATCGACCTGTTGCTGGTAGCCGATGCGCCCCAGAATATCTGCTGCCTGCTGGATTTTATCGGGAAGGAGGATCTTGATAAGCTGGTTGCCGAAGTAGCCGTCAGGCTTGGCAACCTCGGTAACGGCCCGCTCGGTGCCGGTAGCCAGGGCCTCCTTGAGTCCCTTGACAATGGTGCTGTTGTCGAGAGAATCCTGCTGCGTGGGTGACGGGAGCACTTCGCGAACAAGGTCATCGAAAAATCCTGCCAGGCAGGGAGCGACCATGAACAGGAGCAGTACCGACGCCAGACCGAGAGAGCGTTTCATAGCAAACCTCCACCTTTATTGACATGCCGCAACGAAAAAGGCCGGGCTGCTCGGTGCCTCCATACGGTGAAGGCTCCGGCAACCCGGCCGACTATAAGCTGGAAAGTAGGTTTAGTCCCGTGGTGTTCCGTCCCCCGGTCACCCGGGGTTTGGCGGCATTATTATTAACATATCAATAATACCGGCAAATTACCTGCTGTCAATGATGCGATCGAGAGCTTCTGTTACGGTTAGCGCATCATTTCAAAGAAGCGATCCTCGCAAGTCTCATCCTTGATATCGATGAACTTGTTGCAGATCTCGGTAACCATGTTGATTACCCCCTGATAGCCGATGATCGGGTAGCGGTGCTTGTTGACCCGGTCAAAGATCGGGAAGCCGAAGCGGAACAGCGGGATGCCAGCGTCGCGGCAGGCAAACTTGCCGTGGGTATCGCCGATCATGGCATCTACCGGATCGGTCATGATCAGGCTGCGCATGTGCCACAGGTCTTTGCCCATGTAGATCTTGCAACCCTTGCCGTACATGGAGGAATCGAGCAGCGCCTGGATCTCCTTCTCCACTTTCTTGCTCCCCTTGCTGCAGAGGATGTGATACGGGATGGCCCCCATCTCCAGCAGGAAGGAGACGTAACCTAACAGCTGGTCCGGATCGCCGTAAAGAGCAAACTTTTTGCCGTGCATGTACTGGTGAGAATCGGTCATGGCATCAACCGCCCTGCCCCGCTCGTTCTTGATCGACTCGGGCACCGGCTTGCCCGAGAGTTCGGAGATCTTCTTGATGAACTCGTCGGTCTTGGCAATACCCAGCGGCATCGGGATGGCTGCATGCTTGCCAGAGTAGTTGTCCTTCAGCCAGGCAAAGGTCTTGGTGGCCGAATAGGGGCCGACGCTGAGGGTGGCCTTGCCGTTGATGGAGTCGGCGGCATCATCCAGCTTGGTGCCGCCGGGATAGGTATGGTAAGTGCCGTCGCAAGGGACGTCGAAGACATCGGAGATGTCGCCCAGAATGGTAGCTGGCACGCCGAACTCGGCAAAGAGCCGTTTGTATTCACGGAAGTTGCCGGTGTTGGCGTCAAAGCCCGGAATGAGGTTGATCTTGCCAGTGCAGCGCCCTTCCACCTTCTTCCCTTCAGTCAGGGTCTGGAGGATCGATAACAGCATGGCGTCGTAGCCGTGGATGTGGGAGCCGTTGAAGCTCGGGGTATTGGCGAAAGGCACCGGCATCCCTTCAGGAATAATCCCTTTGTTGCGAGCGTTCTTGAGGAAGGCGACCAAGTCGTCGCCGATGATCTCCGGCATACAGGAGGTAAAGATGGAGACCATTTTCGGCTTGTAGATGGCAATGGCGTTTTCCAACCCTTCGTGGAGGTTGTTCTGGCCGCCGAACACAGCGCCGTCCTCGGTCATGGAGTCGGACACCGCCGGCGCCGGCTCGCGGAAGTGACGGTTAAGGGTCGAGCGGTAGTAAGAGGCACACCCCTGGGAACCATGGACAAAAGGAAGCGAACCTTCAAAGGCATGTGCCACCAGTTCTGCCCCCAGAGGCTGGCAGGTATGCGGAGGGGCGATCACCAGCGCCTCGCGCTTGAAATTGAGTTCCTTGTATTCTTCGGTATTGATCCAGGCGGCCACCCGCTCTTTTTCACTTTCCGGGGTTTCGGTTACGTATTTGACAGCAGCTTCGGCGCTCATAATAGACTCCTTTTAGTTGCGGACCAATCCGTCCAACAACAAATTGTTTTCAGTCTCTACCTACCGGTGTCGGATTTCGAGGTCAGATAGGTAGCTCCCGAGACGAGCCGCGGAGGGGTAGCAGCGCTACCCCGCACAAGGACGAGTCGAAGGGTACTGCCGATCTGGCCCGAAGGCCGGCACCGTTAAAAAGGCGATTCAACCAGCTTCCATGTTGGAGAATTGACCGCCATGTCGATATCCCTCGCAAACACTGAGAACCCCTGGTAGCCGTGGTATGGTCCGGAATAATCCCAGCTGTGCATCTGCCGGAACGGGATCCCCATCTTCTGGAACACGTATTTTTCCTTGATGCCCGAGCCGATCAGGTCCGGCTTCAGGGCATGGGCGAACTTCTCGAACTCGTACTCGGACGGGTCATCATAGACCACCGTTGCATCGGGCATCTCCGGGGCGGTCCGATCATAGTCGTCGGTGTGGGCAAACTCGTAACCGGAACCGACGCACTCCATGCCAAGGTCCTCATAGGCGCCAATGGTGTGGCGGGGCCGGAGGCCACCGACCAACAGCATGACTTTCTTCCCTTCCAGGCGCGGCCGGTATTCATCGACGATCGCCTGCATGATCGGGTCATACTTGGCAATGACCTGCTCCACCTTGTCCTGGATGGTCTGGTCGAAGCGCTCGCCGATAGAGCGCAGGCTCTCCCGGATCTTGGTCGGACCAAAGAAGTTGAACTCCAGCCAAGGGATGCCGAACTTCTCTTCCATCACCTTGCACATATAGTTCATGGAACGGTAGCAGTGGATCAGGTTCAGCTTTACGGTGTGGGTCGCGGCAATCTTTTCCAGTTCGCCGTCACCGGTCCAGACCGACTTGACATTGAGGCCGATCTCCTCCAGCAGCGCCTTGGCTGACCAGACATCACCGCCGATGTTGTAGTCGCCGATCAGGGAGATATCGTAAGGGGTTTCCGGCTCGCTGAACTCGCGGGTGCCGATGATATGGTCGCGGATGGTGTCGTTGGAGATGTGGTGCCCCAGAGACTGTGATACGCCGCGGAAACCCTCGCAGTTACAAGGGATGATCGGCAGGTCCAGCTCCTTGGCTGACTGCTTGGCGGCGGAGTTGATGTCGTCGCCGATGAGACCCACCGGACATTCCGACAGTACCGAGATCCCCTTGGCCAGCGGAAACAGCTCTTTGGCCTCGGTCAGCAACTGCTTCAGCTTCTTGTCGCCACCATAGACAATGTCTTTCTCCTGAAAATCCGAGGTAAACTGCATGGCGAACTGGTCAACACCCAGTTTGCCGGTCATCAGGTTGCGCCGGGTTCCCCAGGAATACCAACCACAGCCTACCGGGCCGTGGGAAACATGGACCATATCGCGGATCGGTCCCCAGACAACCCCTTTTGCCCCGGCATAGGCACAACCGCGGGCTGACATGACACCGGGAACGGTCTTCTTGTTCGACTTGACGCAGGCCGAGCCAGAGGCCTGGTCATTGGCGCCAAGGTGGGGTGCCCTCTTCTTCTTGGCCTTTTCGGGATATACTTCCAGAGTCTTGGCAATCAACTCTTCGGTCGATTCCTTGGTGATACCGGGTATGGTTTTTATGGGATGTGACATAATTAGCTCCTGTATTTGAATGGTTCACGCAGGGGCTATGCACGAATTGCCCCTGCCAAATCACCAATTTAGTTAGCCGCTGCTTCGGCAACACCGACCACAGTCTCATCCTCGGCCTCCATGATGCCGAACTCCATGAGCAGGTCTTCCAGTTCTTCCATCTCCAGCGGCGTCGGCACCACCAGCATCTTGTTATCTAGGATCTTCTGGGCCAGGGTGCGGTATTCATTGGCCTGTGGATGTTCAGGAGAATATTCGATGACGGTCATGCGGCGCAGTTCAGCCCTCTGGACCTGATTGTCGCGCGGTACGAAATGGATCATCTGGGTGCCGAGTTTCTTTGCCAGAGCATCGATCAGTTCATACTCCTTGTCAGTCTTGCGAGCATTGCAGATCAGGCCGGCCAAACGGACTTTCCCGGAAGAGGCATACTTGAGAATCCCTTTGGCAATGTTGTTGGCGGCATACATCGCCATCATCTCGCCGGAACAGACAATATAGATCTCTTCAGCCTTGCCTTCGCGGATCGGCATGGCAAACCCGCCGCAGACAACGTCACCAAGAACATCGTAGAAAACAAAGTCAAGATCCGGGGTATAGGCGCCGTTCTCTTCAAGGAAGTTGATGGCAGTAATAACACCCCGGCCGGCACAGCCGACACCCGGCTCCGGTCCACCTGATTCAACGCACTTGACATCGCCGTAGCCGACCTTGAGGATATCGTCCAGCTCCAGGTCCTCAACCGTTCCGAGTTCCCGTACCTTGTCCATAACTGTTGCCTGGGCTTTGGCATGAAGGATGAGGCGGGTCGAATCCGCCTTGGGGTCGCAACCGACAATCATTACCTTTTTGCCCAGAGATGCCAGGCCAGCCACCGTGTTCTGGGTTGTGGTTGACTTGCCGATGCCGCCTTTACCGTAGATCGCTATCTGTCTCATTGTGTGCTCCTTTCGCGGCCACCAATCTGTGGACCGCCTGTTGAATTTTCGGGGCAATAAAAAAGGCGCCCCATGTCTGCCATGTAGGGCGCCTTTGCCAAGTCTGTTACCAATTAGATACTTCGGCGTATCTGTTGATGTTCCAGGTCTATTCGATTTTCAAAAAAACGTGCTGTCTTTGTCTTTCATTAAGCACTGACTGTGCCAATTCGTAACCTACTGTTATCTCGTCATTTACCAGCATTTCCCTGCAAATGATAGCTTTCGCTGAGTGCAGATGCCCATTTTTTCAGCATCACTCGGTCAGCAGAATTGCCTCAGCAATCTGCTTGAGCGTCTTCCGCTTGTCCATGGCCAGCTTCTGCATCTTGCGAAAAGCCTCCGGCTCAGACAAGGAGTGGTTCTTCATCAATAAACCCTTGGCCTTTTCAATTACTTTCCGGCTTTCTATGGTTTCTTTGAGGTCATTCACCTGTTCTTTGAGGTTTTCCACCTCGTCATTATGGGCAAAGGCAAGCTCAATGGCCGGCCATAGCTCATCCGCCCGTACCGGTTTGGTCAGAAACGCGGCAATGCCGACCTTGACTGCACGCTGCACAACCTCAGGGTCATGACAGGCAGTAAGAAAAATAACCGGAACCTTCAGTTTCTTCCTAATCTCTGTGGCAGCGGTAATGCCGTCCTTCTTCGGCATGGAAACATCCATGATGATAATATCCGGTATCTTGTCCAGCGCCGTTGTCACGGCAGCATTACCGTCCATTGATTCATAGATGTCGTCAAAACCGAGATCCTTGAGCATTGCCTTCAATCCCTGCCTGATGACCGGTTCGTCATCGCATATCAAAACAGATTTCATAGTATTGCCACCTCGCAGCTCTTGAGTCGTTTAAGCAGATAAAGCACAATCCATACCCTTTCTTGATTTCAGGCGGCAAGTGAGCTGCAAAGCCCCTCGTGAAGGTGCAGCAGCTCACTGTCCCTGAGTGATCGCTTGACCTTGCCGGCAAAGGCACGTGCCCGGTCAAGCAGCATTGATGCCTGCTCCTGAGACAGTTCAATACCCAAACCATGGTAACGCTCAATCACCCCCCTGCTTCCGGAGTGCTTGCCGATTACCAGCAGCCTGGTCAAACCGACTTCGTGCGGATCAAATCCTTCATAATTTTTCGGGTTCTTGATGACACCGTCGGCATGAATGCCTGATTCGTGGGCAAAAACGCGCTCACCGACAACAGATTTCCATGCCGGGACCGGCCGATGTGAGGCCCGGCCGACATAGCGGGAAATTTCGGCAAACCTGTGGGTATCAATACCGGTATCTACCCCGCATGACACCTTCAATGCCATTACCACTTCTTCTAGTGCCGCATTCCCGGCCCGCTCACCAAGACCGTTGACCGTGGTATTGACAAAGCTCGCCCCGGCTTTTAGCCCGGCAATGGCGTTAGCCGTGGCCATCCCCAGGTCGTCATGGGTATGAACTTCTATATCCAGACTCGGTACCGCAGAACGAAGCGCCTTGACCTTTTCATACATAGTGAACGGATCAAGTATCCCCAGGGTATCGCAAAAACGGAACCTGTCAGCGCCCATGCTCTGGGCAATCCCCATCAGTTCGGCCAGGAAATTCAGATCAGCCCTGCTGGAGTCTTCGCCGCCGATAGAAACATAGAGGTTGCGCTCTTTTGCATAGCCAAGCGCCTGCCTTAGCTGCTCCTTCACCCATCCCCTACTCTTCCCGAGTTTGTTTCGGATCATCAGGTCAGAAACCGAGAGAGAGAGATCCACAGCATTAATCCCGCATTCGAGCGAGGCATCGATATCGCTTATCAGCGCGCGGTTCCAGGTGATGAGCCTTGCGTTAAGCCCGAGATCAACCAGAGCGCGAATCGATTTCCGCTCATCCTCACCCATGGCCGGAATACCGCATTCAATCTCATGGACACCTATTGAGTCAAGCATCCGGGCAATCTCTTTCTTTTCTTTGACGGTGAACGATACCCCGGCAGTCTGCTCACCGTCCCGCAAGGTGGTATCATCGATAAACAGTCTGGTCTCATTGCTTTCCATATTCACCCCCATCGGTTTATCTGCGTGGTTAACCTCAAAAAAAAACGCCCTCTAAAAGTCAGAGGGCGCCATTGCCGTCAAAATCATTGTTTTGCTATCACAACAAGAAAGCACACGATGTGCCAACACATATTCAACTGAATTAATTACAATTTTCAATACTGATGTGCCAAGGCCACCACCATTTTGCCTAGATTTTATGCAATATTTTGCAGCACGAGCAAACAATAAGGAAAAATCTTAGTAAGGCAAAAGCATGACCATTATATTAAATAAGTCTAAATTTAGATCAAAACATGACGATAAGTTATAGAAATTCACTAAATTTAGGGGGATGCAAATGCTCGACAGAATAGGAATTAGCACTAAAATTACCGGTACTTTAGCGGTAATTACCCTGATTATGTTCCTAATCGGAGCGGTTTCAATTTTAAAACTGTCTGATCTGGCAAAGCTTACCGGCGAGTTGGGTCAGACAAATATGCCGGCAGTTACTCTTCTGGCAAAAATGCGCAACAATGTGGACACCTACCGTCGTTCGGAACTCCAGTTTTACCTGAAAAATACAGAAGATGACTTTAAACGTTACCTTGATCGAATGGGCAAGATGCAGGAAGAGCTGAAATCTTCTCTGGATTCATATGGCAAACTGCAGCTTAGTAGTGAAGAGCAGGGGAAAATTAAAGAGCTGGACACTGCCTGGAATAGTTATCTTGGATCGGCCAAAAAATCGGTTGACCTGATCAAGTCTGGCAAATTGGATGAAGCCCAAAATGAGACCCGCGGCGATGCTAAAAAGTTCTACGACAAAACCAACAATATCCTTGGCGAATTACAGGGATTGAGCCAGAAAAATGCTGATGGGTCTGTAAAAAAAGCCGCCAAAACCGCCACCTGGACCCGAAATTTCATCATTGGACTAATAATTTTTGGCCTATTTATCGCTATTATGCTCGGTATAGTTACGGTTAAAGCTATTCGCGCTCCACTGCGCAGACTTGCCGCTGATGCCGAACAGATCGCCACCGGTGACTTGAGCGTAGATATAGGCATCAACACGGAGGATGAAATAGGCCAGGTGGCCCGGTCTTTTGAAAAAATGGTCAACAGCTTGCGGGAGCTGATTGGCAGGCTTGCCGATACGTCCTCGGAAGTATCGAAATCATCAGGTGAAATGAAAGAGAACTCTGAGTCAATGGCAGCCGGTGCCGAGGAAGTGGCGGCCCAGGCTACTACTGTTGCCACAGCCAGCGAGGAGATGTCGGCAACTTCAGGCGATATCGCCCACAACTGCCTGCTGGCCGCAGAAAGCGCCAAACGGGCCAATGATGCCGTTGATCACGGCGCAACGGTCGTGGACAACTCGATTGTTGTCATGAGACGGATTGCGGACCGGGTGAAATCTTCAGCATCCACGGTTATTGAGCTTGGCCAAAAAAGCGACCAGATCGGTGCCATTGTCGGCACCATTCAGGACATTGCCGACCAGACCAATCTTTTGGCACTGAACGCGGCAATTGAGGCGGCCAGAGCTGGCGAACAGGGACGCGGCTTTGCCGTAGTTGCCGATGAAGTACGGGCGCTGGCCGAGCGTACCACCAAGGCAACCAAAGAGATCGGCGAAATGATCAAGGTCATCCAGAACAATACCCAGATGGCGGTTTCTGCCATGGATGAGGGGGTGGCTGAGGTCCAGAACGGAACAGATGAGGCAGAACGTTCCGGAGAGGCGCTGAGAAAGATCCAGGACGAGATCAACACCGTAAACCTGCAGGTTCAACAGATCGCCACCGCTGCCGAAGAACAGACAGCCACTACCAGCGAGATCAGCACCAACATCCACCAGATCAACAACGTGGTTAACCTGACGGTAGACAAGGCTCGCAACACCTATAATGCGTCGCAACTCCTTTCCAGTCTTGCCGGAGAACTGCAGAAGGTCGTTTCCGAGTTCAAGCTCTCCGAATCCGGCAAGTTGATCAACTGGAGCAACAGCTACAGCGTCAAGGTGTCAAAGATGGACAGTGAGCACCAGCGCTTGATCGACATGATCAATAACTTGTACATAGCCATGCGTGAAGGCAGGGGTAAAGACGCAATCGGCTCCATTCTCGATGAGTTGATCGAGTACACCAAGACCCATTTTGCCCATGAAGAAAAGCTGATGAAGGAATCAGGTTATCCGGGATATGAGGACCAGAAGCGGGCGCATGAAAGCCTGATTAATAAGGTCGTCGAGATCCATGCCAGGTTCAAGGCAGGAAATGCCCTCAGCCAGGAGATCATGACTTTTCTGAAGGATTGGCTGATCAACCATATCCAGGGGATGGACAAGAGATATGGCCCGCACATGAACCAAAAAGGGATAAAGTAAGAATGAACTTTTATAGGCATCCCCTTCCATAACCTGAAGGGGATGCCTATTAGTTGCTGCCCGCCTTAGTCCTACTCAACAATGCCAAAGCCCTGGCACAAACATTTTCAGCAGTAAAGCCATATTCAGCATAAACAACAGGACCGGGCGCCGAGGCGCCGAATCCTGATACTCCGATTACTTCGCCGCCATCACCGACATAACGATGCCACCCTTGCGCTATCCCGCATTCCACTGCAAGCCTCGCTTTGACAGCCGGAGGAAGGACTTTATCCCGATAATCCTGCGGCTGCTCCTCAAAAAGTTCCCAACTCGGCATGGAAACGACCCGCACAGCAACGCCTGCCCGTAAAAGTCGCTCTCTGGCGGCAATAATCAGCCCGACCTCGGAACCGCTCGCAATCAGAAGCAGCTCAGGATTTCCGTCTGGCGCATCGGCCAGGATGTAAGCCCCTTTCTCAACGGCGTCAGCCGGTGCGAAACTTTCCCGATCAAGGGTCGGCACTGCCTGGCGAGTCAGGATCAGAGCAATCGGGCCATCGTTCCGCTTCAAGGCAAGCTGCCAGACAGCAGCGGCCTCGTTGGCATCAGCTGGCCGAATAACGGTCAGCCCGGGAATCGCCCGGAGCGATGCCAACTGTTCAACCGGTTGATGGGTAGGCCCATCCTCACCTACTGCGATACTGTCATGAGTGAAGACATAGACCAGGTGCAATCCCATAAGTGCCGCCAGCCTGATGCTCGGTCGCAGATAATCGGCGAAAACCAGGAAGGTTGCCCCGTAAGGTATGCAGCCACCATGAGCAGCCAGGCCATTGATGATTGCCCCCATAGCGTGCTCGCGTACCCCGAAATGGATATTCCTGGCAGCGTACCCCCACTCACCTCCCACAGCCCCTTGTCGATCAACAGGATTATAGGCAGGCGACTGGAAATCACCGCAAGCAGATAACGCGCTCAGTGTCGACGGATTCAGGTCGGCAGAACCGCCGACAAGTTCAGGGAGTGCGGGAGCCAGGGCGTTCATGACAATCCCTGATGCCGACCTGGTAGCCATGCCTTTCGGATCCGCCGGGAATCGCGGTATCCCCTGATCCCACCCGTGAGGGAGTTTGCCGGATACGATTCTCTTTAATTCTGCAGCGGCCTCAGGATAATCGTGTTGATAACGACGAAACAGGTCATCCCACTCGACGTTAGCAGCAGCGCCCTTTTCCCGTGCTTTCCGGAAATGGTTCTCAGCAGTTTCAGGAATATGAAACAACGGCTCTAAAGGCCAGCCGAGATGGTGCTTAGTTAAGGCCAGCTCCTCAGGCCCCAGAGGCGAGCCGTGTGCCTCGAAGCGGTCCTGTTTGTGGGGAGAGCCGAACCCGATATGGGTTCTGACCATAATCAACGATGGCGCAGCTGTTTCGCCCTTGGCCTCTTGTATGGCGCGGCGCAGTTCATCCAGATCGTTGCCGTTAACAACTGTCTGAACGTGCCAACCATAGGCAGCAAACCTTTCTCCCAACTGCTCGCTGCATGAAAGGGCAGTCGCACCGGCTAACGAGATGCGGTTATCATCGTAGAAACAGACCAGCTTACCCAACCTCAGGTGGCCGGCAAGTGAAGCAGCTTCCGCCGAAATCCCCTCCATCAGGTCGCCGTCTCCAGTCAGACAATAGGTGAAATGATCAATAATCCTCAGGTCAGGCCGGTTGAAGCTGGCGGCAAGATGTGCCTCGGCTATCGCCATGCCTACGGCATTGCCGAAACCTTGTCCCAAAGGACCGGTGGTGGTCTCAACTCCAGGAGTCACCCCTCGCTCCGGATGGCCGGGAGCCCTGCTCCCCCGCTGGCGAAACCGCTTAATGTCATCAAGCGAAAGATCGTAACCGGTCAGATGCAACAACGCATAAAGCAGCATCGAGCCGTGTCCGGCAGAGAGTACGAACCGGTCGCGATCAATCCAGTCGGGGTTTGCAGGATTATGTTTATGAAATCCCATCCAGAGGGCGTAAGCAAGTGAGGCAGCCCCCATCGGCATTCCGGGGTGACCACTGTTCGCCGCTTGTACGGCATCGAGCGCTAAAAAACGGATGGTATTAATGCAGAGTTCGTCCAGTGCCGCGTCGCTTGATGTGAGCGTTAGTTCCTCGTCCATGGCCCTCTCACGTAATATGTCTTGAGTAGTCTTGTCAGGTTAATTCTACCACAGACTATGCAACCGGCATCTGCAACATTAGTGCGCATAGGAACATAGTCAAGTTAGAACTGCCCACTTTCTACAAGCCCGTATCACGGCCTAATCCATTTGACTTCTCTGCAACGGTCTGTCATTTTCATTAAATAAAAAAGGATCTATGTCAGAGTCGACAAAAGAATTGATGATGCTGTTATATGGGGATGAATAGCCACGTGTTGAAGGTAGCGCAGATAATTGACCGCACGGTGCGATGCTTTGTCCGGAGGCTCCAATCATGTGTGCCAGAGCAGTTTTCTACTGAGAACTCCCGGGTTCAGAGAGAAAATCCAACTGTCAGGTTCCCGCCGCGCGATCTCTCTCAGGCCGCTCTGAACCATTGCAACTACCGGCAATACTTGGATTCAGGCCGCGCCCATGCAAACTTTATTTTGCAGACAATCAGAAGCCACAGCTCCGCTCAGAATCTTGTTGTCTGTGAATGGGGGTGTGGTCCGGGAAGGATCATCCAGCATCTTACCGCAAAGGACACCGGCATTGCCCGCCTGATCGGCACCGACTGCCATGAAGCCACTATTGACTGGTGTCGGGAGAACCTGCCGACCACTGAATTCCAGCACCATAGCCTGAACCCACCGCTTGACCTTGCAGACAAAAGCATTGATGTCATCTATTGCTGCGCAGTCTTTTCGCATCTGGGGGAACCGCTCCACCATGCCTGGATTTCGGAAATCCTCCGCTTGCTCCGTCCGGGCGGACTACTGATTGCCTCTTTCAACGCCGGCGGCATGGAGGATCGGATGACTGCCAATGAGCTGCTTGCCTATGGCAACGGCAACCTGGTACAACGTGCCGCAGCGCAAGAAGGGGTGACCGGTTTCGTCTCTTTTGCCAGCGACCGTTTTGTTCGTAATTGCCTTCTTGTCGGCTTCGACAATATCACCCGACTTGACAGCGCACCGTTCCTGCAGACCGTCTGGTCGGCAACCGCACCAACGCACTGAGCCACATCACTCAGCATTTGTCCCCATATTTTTTCAACTGCGACACTTATTCCTTCACATCATTGCCACCGGGTTCCACCGCTTGAGCATCCTCTGCGGATGAAGCTTCAGTCAGCGGATCAAGTAGATCTCCGCCATGTTCAGGACAATATTCAGTCGGTGCGGTGCCGTCAATATAGAACTCCTCCACCCGTTCCGGACAGTCCATCGTTGCCAGATAGCCGGTTGCAGGGTCAATAGTAGCAGCTACCACCTTTTCCGGCTTGGGGAAATCAATGGCAGGCTTTCCGGCCAGCGCCTGGCGCATAAACCGCTCCCAGACCGGCGCGGCTATGGCACCGCCGGTGAACCCTTTGCCGCCGGGCCTTGGTCTGTCATATCCCACCCAGATACCGGTAACCATCTGTGGGGTATACCCGACAAACCAGGCATCACGGTAATCATCGGTAGTGCCGGTTTTGCCAGCTGCCGGACGCTCCTTACTGAACCGCTTTAAAGACTTGGCTGTGCCATAGGCCATGACATCCTCAAGCATGCTGGTTGTAACAAAAGCGACTTCCGGGGAGATAACTGAGACCGTTGCCGGCGGGGTTTCTGACCAGGCATGACGGTTTCGATCATAAATCCTGACAATGGTGCGCGGTTCGGTACGCAACCCGCCGTTGGCCAACGGCGCATAGGACTGCACCAGCTCGTTGAGGGTTACCTCCTCGGTGCCGAGAGCCAAAGATAGATCGTTCTGGGCCCGAAGCGGCAAGCCCATCTTTCGGGCATAATCAACAAAATATGGGACCCCGATCGATTCCAGCAGTTTAATAGTGATGACATTATTCGAATATGCCAACGCCTCGCGGAGCGTCAACTCGCCAAACAGTTCCTTGCCATAGTTCTGAGGTTTCCAGGTGTCGCCATTGCCACGGTTGTAGGATACCGGGGCATCATCCCAGTTGCTGCTGGCAGTGACCCCTTTTTCCAAGGCTGCAGCGTAGATGAGCGGTTTAATGGAGGAACCGGGTTGGCGTCTGGCTGTAAATGCCCGGTTATAGGGACTCTTGGCAGCATCAACGCCGCCAACTGCTGCCAGGACATCACCATTGACCGGATCAAGGGATATCAGCGCCCCCTGTAGCTGAGGAGATATCTTTCTCACTCCTTCCGCCAGGGTCTTTTCCGCCAGTTTCTGAAGGTTCAGGTCCATGGCGCTAATGACATCCAGCCCACCCTGCTCGATGATCTGCGGGCCATAACGTTCCACCAACTTCCCTTTGATATGGGCCATGTAATACGGAGCCTGACCAGCAGGGATTATCTTCGGCGGGTTCGCTCGCAGCTGCTGTCTCTGGCCGGATGAGATCATTTTCAGATCCTCCATCCGCCTGAGTACCACGTCCCGACGTCCGGTCACTTTGGCCGATTGCCCGAGAGGGTTGTAGCGCGCCGGATTCTTCGGTACTCCGGCCAGCAGCGAGCATTCGGCCTCGGTCAGTTCCTCGGGGTTTTTGTCAAAATAGAGTCGAGCCGCCTGGGCAATGCCCCAGGCGCCGTTGCCGTAATAAATCTCATTGAGATACATCTCCAGGATCTGTTTCTTGGTGTATTTCTTTTCAAAGTCCATTGCCATGCGCGCCTCATCGAGCTTGCGCTCGATGGTTTTCACGCCTGTCAGATAACGGTTCTTGATCAGTTGCTGAGTGATGGTGGAACCACCTTCGGCCAGCCTCCCCTTGACCACGTCTTTTACCAGGGCGCGGGCAATCCCGCGGACATCAATGCCGCCATGTTCGTAAAAACGGGCATCTTCGACAGCAACCACGGCATTCTGCAGAAAAAGTGGAATCCGGTCTATCGGGGTCCAGTACCTCTTCTCAGGAACTATCCTACCGACAAAGCGGCTCTGGTTATCGAAGACCTTGATGGAAGAATAACCAAACGGCAGTGGCGGGAAAGAGGCAAATGACTCCTGGGCCGATGCCGAAGATACAAAACCCAGGCACATCATGAGCAGGAAAGCAATCAATTTAGCTAAATCAGTAGGCACGGCAGTAGCATCCTTTCAGGGGTTGCTGCATCGAAACCTAGTCTGGCGCAGGAACTTTCCAAAGTCAATCATCGGTTTCATGGATTAAGCGAGGATAATTTGCAACCATGGAGAGATCATTCAGCGCAGCAGGAAAGGCGGGTAATGTCCCGTGAGAACCCCTGGGCACAGAGCCGCAGCCCTTCACTCATTGTGGGGTAAACCGGCAGGGTAGCGGCAATATCATCAATTGTGGCATGCAACCGCAGCGCCAGAGCAGCTTCATTGATCAGCTCTGCGCCCCGATGACAGATCAGATGAACACCGAGGAGTCGCCCGGAAGGCTGGTCAGCCACCATCTTGATCACTCCGGATCGATGGCCGGTAACATGAGCCTTGGGAATGGTTGAGACCGGTATGACATTTACTGCCGTAGTAAAACCGGCTTGTCGTGCGCTCTCTTCGGTATGACCGACCAGCCCCAGTTCCGGGTCGGTGAAGATCGCCATGGGTGCGGTCAGATAATCCATCGGGCAGCCACAACCGGAGTTGAACATGTCATCGACGGCAACGACTCCTTCGCGGGCACCAATGGTGGCGATCATCATGCCGCCGGTGACATCGCCGGCGCTCCAGATGCCTGGTGCAGAGGTGCGCATATGGCTGTCGGCAATGATAAACCCTTTCCTGTCCAACTCGACTCCTGCCAGTTCAAGACCGATGCCAGCAGTTGCCGGAGCAGTGCCGACAGCAATAAGGAGCTTTTCACCGGTAAACTCCTGACGAACCCCGGCAACATCGGTACTGACCGTTGTCATCCCCGCAGAACCCTCTACCGAGCAGATTGCCGCGTTAAGGACGATCCGCAACCCCTCAGCGATCAATACCTCCTGCAAGGCCGCAGACAGCTCCGGCTCAACCGACGGCAGGATACGAGGGCCATGTTCAAGGATGGTTACCGAACAACCTAACCGGTTGAACATCTGTCCCAGTTCTACAGCAATGGCACCGCCACCGATGATGATCAGTGACTTCGGCAGGCTCTTCTGCAACAGTGCGGTCCTGCTGGTAAGAAAAGCTATGTCTTTCAAACCGGGGATTGCCGGAATGCGAGGAAAGCCGCCAACAGCAACCAAGAAACGGTCGGCATGGTAACGCTGATCAAGTAACTCTATGGTCTCGGGATCAAGAAAACGTGCCGTCCCCTTAACTAGCTCCAGACCGGGAACACTTTGCAGAACATCAAGATAGCGCTCCTGGCGCAGGTTGAGCACAGCCTGCTCGCGGTGCGCTGCCAAACGTCCGGCATCGACACCCTCCTCCCAGGAACCAAGGCCGATAGCTGCAGCCAGGCGGGCCTCGTGACTGAAAAGCGCGGCATGGATCATGGTCTTACTGGGGATGCACCCCCAGTTGATGCAGGTCCCGCCAAGAACGCTTTTTTCAACCATTAGAACTTTTGCCCCGTAGGAGGTTGCATGCAGGGCAGCGGCAAAAGCAGTCGATCCAGAGCCAAGAATAATCAGGTCATGTTTTTTCTGGTGCTTTTTCATGAATAACAGTCTAGCAAATGAACCGGCCACTGCAAACGCAGGATGAGGTCAGCAAGGATGAGGGTCAAGGGGTGACTGCTCCAAAATTGCCAGGGCTTGGGCAATCGGATCACCCTCGCCGTCAAGCCAGTTAATGACAGTGCCATTGCGCTCCATTCGCCGGAACCAGTTATCCTGGCGCTTGGCAAAGTCGTGAATGGCGCTGTTCAGCTTCTGAAACAGGTCGTTGCGGTTCAGCTCTCCGCGCAGATGCCGGGCAACGAAGCGGTATTCCAAACCGAAATAGTCGAGCCGCTCCCAAGGAATACCCGCATCATGCAGCTTTTTGACCTCATCGACCATGCCTGCTGCCAGCCGCTCCTTAAGCCGATCAGTTATTCTCTTACGGAGCGTTGTTCGTTGCCAACGAATGCCGAAGATCAACGGCCTGATTTCCGGCAGGGGCTCCGGCTTATTTCGCTGGGCATGTTCTGCGATCTCAATGGCCCGGATCAGGCGCTCGCGGTCTAGCATGTCAGTAGTATTGTGGGTTGAGGAGGCAGCCTGAACCAACCGTGAACAGAGAGATTCCAGAGGCAGCCCAGCAAGTTCTGTCCGCAGTGCCTGATTTTCCGGCACCTCGACAAGCTGATAACCATTGAGTATCGACTCGAGGTAAAGCCCGGTACCGCCGACAAGCACCGGCACTCTGTTTCGGGCCTGGATATCAGCCATTGCCTGCAGGCATTCGCGCTGAAAATGAAACACACTGAACTCTTCTGATGGGTCGCGAATATCGATGAGGTGATAAGGCAGGTCACCATAATCAACGATGTCTTTACCGGTGCCGATATCCATAGAACGGAACACCTGACGAGAGTCGGCGGAGATGATCTCACCGCCGATCAACCGGGCAATGGCGACGCCGAGCTTTGTCTTCCCGGAGGCGGTCGGACCAAGGACAACAACAAGATTGATCGCGTTATTATTGTTTAACACTGGAGCTCCGACTTGGCATAAAATGGAAAAGCCGCTCCACAGGGCGACTTTTCGGTATTAACCGCAGCTGCTGAATTAGGACCTTCAGCAAAGCGGGTTGCCACGGGTTTCCACATCATAGATATCGAGCAGCATTTCCGGGGTCAGCATGCATTCATTAACATGCTTGCCGGTTTTCCCCTCATGAATCCACTTCACTACATCGCCGCTCTCCCCGTGCGTTACGTTGAGCCGTTCTCCAGTCACCCGTTTCACTTCATTGAGCATCTCTTCCAAGGTAAGCAGTTCCACACCACCAATCTCTTCCTGAGGCGAGAGATTTTCCAGGAATCTGTCAAGTAGATCATAGTCAACAAAGTCATTCTCTTTCCGCCACCAGCGAACAAAGCGATGCTCAGTCGTTACATTTTCGGTAACCAGCCCTCTGACATCCAAGCCTCTCATGGCACGCCTCCTTTCCGCTAATCCCTTTGGCATCAACTCAATACTTATCCTCTTCTGCTTACAGTATACATCAATTTACTCATTAGGGATAAATGGATAATATGACAAAAGCCATTGAGAACGGGTTACAACCAATTGGTTTGCAATTGTCAGTCGTCATCATGCTCCTGCTGGTCGCCCTGTTTTTCGCTTTTGCCCAACTGAATCAAGGTGCCAGACACAGGTACTTCGAGTTTCTTGGTTGAGAAATCATAGTTTTTTACAATCGCGGTGCTCCATCCGCCCATCAGCACAAGTAACACCAGGGCGACCAAAGAATGAGCCGAAGGAATACTTTCACTGTCTAGCCCCATCTTCCTCCCGGTCAGCATACTGAGCACCACATTCTCCTTGTGCACCACAATATGGGACAGCACTCCGAGCAGATGCGCTCCAATGACCGCCAACAGGCCGAATGATACCATCTCGTGCAGTTCTTCGAATATCTCGCTGCCAGGCATCAATAATCCGGAGATAACGGAACCGGGGATGAGTACCAGCATGGCAAAAATTGCGAAACTTGCCGCCGGATTGTGGCCGAGATAGCGCTTTGAGTTGTTGGTCATGACGCCGATCAGATAATCCACTGCTGCTCTGGGTCTATACAAAAATGATTGAAAGCGACTGTACCTGGTTCCGATTAATCCCCAAAGCAAGCGAAAAATAATGAGCGGCAACAGCATCAGGCCAAGCAGCATATGAAAGTCAAAGGCCCGGCTATGTTCAGGCGCTCCAAGAGCCAGCGCGATTGCAGCAAGGCAACAGAGTGATAGCAACCAATGGAATATCCTGATCGGCAAGTCCCAGACAAGGACAGGTTTCATTTTGAGACTCCTGATAAGTAATTACAGCAAAGGGAAGGGAGGCACCATCCCCCCCTTCCCTGCCCCATCTATTTCAGTAACGGTTTCGGCGTACTATCAGAATTGACCGGCAAGATCGGATACACGACTTTTGGTTGTTTGCCGTTCAGGGTCTTGAGAAACGCCACTATTTTCGCATCATCCTCAGCATTCAAGGTGATCCCCAGCTGAGAAGAGCCCATGACTTTTACCGCATCACTCAGGGTCCACACCTTGCCGGAATGGAAATAAGGAGGCGTCAGCTCGATATTGCGCAGTGATGGCGACTTGAAGACATATTTGTCAGCTGCGGTATTAGTAACCTTAAAGCGCCCGAAGTCATCAACCGGCCGGGCCGCGGCATCGGGGTCCTCTTTGACGCCAAAGGGGAAGTATCCGGTACCGCCGATATTAACCCCGTTATGGCAGGTTGCGCATCCTTTAGCCATAAACAGTTTCAAGCCGTCATGTTCTTTGGCAGAAAGCGCTTTGCGGTCCCCTTTGAGATAACGGTCAAAACGAGAATCAGGGGTAATCAGTGTTGCCTCGAACACCTCTATGGCGCGGGCCATGTTGTCAAAGGTAATGGGGTCCTTTTCCCCGGGGAATGCCTTCTTGAACTGCGGCAAATATCCCGGGATGCTCTTGAGGGTTTCGACAACACGTTCCGGCTTGTTGTTCATCTCTACCGACGCCTGTACCGGTCCTTTGGCCTGGGCCTCCAGATCTTTTGCCCGGCCGTCCCAAAACTGGGCAATATTGAACACGGCATTCAACACTGTCGGGGCGTTACGCGGACCTTTCTGCCAGCCGTGACCGACCGATGTTTCCTGAATGTCCACTCCGCCAAGCCCAACGTTGTGGCAGGTATTGCAGCTGATCAGGCTTGATGACGACAGGCGTGGGTCAAAAAAGAGCATTTTGCCAAGCTCGATTTTTGCCGGGGTTGCAGGGTTATTCTTCAGAACCGGGGGTTTTGCCGGTACCGGCTTAAATACAGCTTGTGCTTGGCTCAGGGTGTCGTCTTTGCCCCAAGCAACGCCTCCTGCAAGCATTAACACCATGATGCTACTAGAAATTTTCAGCTTCATCTTAAAACCTCCTTTTTCTTGGTTAATGTCTTTCCGGAAATGCCGGATAAGACATAGCGATTCCCTGCAGCAAAAAACCGCTTTTGCTGAATGAAAATGCTAGCTCGCAACCGGCAGCAAACTCTCGATGGTCAGGAACGGATGATGAGTTTTGCTACTCAGACGAGAAAAGTTGGGGTAACTATTTTTGGTGGAGAAAATATCGGGAGAAATATCAGCGGGAGAGCGTGATCGAAGGTGGCAATGAAAAGCCTCCCGACTCTGGTGGTGACTGACAGTACTGCGGCACCGAAATAGCCCGGGTATTCCGGGCTGTGGAGATCATTAAACTCTATAGTATCAGCACCAGTGCCGTCACATTCAAGGGAAAGGCCTTGAGAATTATGGAGCGGCTGCACCTGCCCGGCATCGGCGCTGATCTGAAGCAAATGAGAAACAGGCTCTGCCGCTGAACAGATAAAAAGTACCAGGGCAAGCAACTGTAGCCAGAAAACATCAGAACAGCGATATGATAAAACCATAAAATGTCACCAGGACAATGTGATTAAACCGCTCATTTTATTTATGGCCAGCATCAACAACAATGCAAACAAGACTTACAAGGTCTTATTTATCACAGAACCATCAGATGTCAACAATTATTTCCAATATGCCTGATTGATCGACAGTCTTTCTTCAGACATCAGGCCTATCGTTCAAGCCCTCCGCCCCCGCCGTCCGGTCTTGGGAGCGGGGCGTTCGGCTACTGCCTTTTTTCGGCGAGGAACAGCGGCTTTGATATCCTGTTGCACCTTGTCTCTGCTCTTGCGCGCCTTGACCTGTTCCTTAACCTGCTTGGCCTCCTTGGTCTTTACACTCCGCCGGGATGCGTATTGAGGAAACTCTGCCAGCGTCTTGCGAGGGATGGCGTATTTGAGCAGTTTCTCAATGGCAACCAGCAGCGGCCGCTCTTCAGGAGCAACCAACGACAGGGCTACCCCATCCTCGCCGGCCCGGCCGGTGCGGCCGATCCGGTGCACATAATCCTCGGGCACCTGCGGTAGATCGTAGTTCACCACTTGAGGCAAGCGTTCGATGTCGAGACCGCGAGCCGCCACATCGGTCGCAACCAGTACGCGCCACTCCCCCCGCTTAAATTCTGCAAGAGTCCGCGTTCGTATCGACTGGCTCTTGTTGCTATGTATGGCTGCGGCCTTGATCCCGTCGTAGAGCAGCTCTTCGGTCAGCTTGTCAGCTCCGTAGCGGGTGCGGGCAAAGACCAGAACCTGCTGCCAGCCTCCAGAGCGGATCAGGTGTGAAAGCATCTCCCGCTTACGGCTCTTTTCCACCTCATAGATTGTCTGGATAACCGCATCGGCAGTGATATTCTTCCGCTCCACCTCGATTCGCCGCGGCTTATCGAGGAGTTCATCGGCCAGTTGCTTGATGCTCTGCGAATAGGTTGCTGAGAACAGCAGCGTCTGCCGCTTCGGTGGCAGATACTCTGCTACTTTGACGATATCGTCGATAAATCCCAGATCGAGCATCCGGTCAGCCTCGTCCAAAACAAGGAACTTAATCCGGGAAAGATTAATCGTGCCCCGTTCCGCATGGTCCAGCAGCCGCCCCGGCGTTGCGACCACAATATCAACTCCGCGATGTAGCCGCTCGATCTGGGCCTGGATGGTGACCCCGCCGTAGATCATGGTCGAACGCAGCGACAGGCGCCGCGCATAATTGTTCATTTGCTCACTGACCTGAGCGGCCAGCTCGCGGGTAGGCACCAAAACCAGGGCGCGCGGGCGGCGCCGCTTCTCTACTGGTATGTTTTCCCCGAGCATCTGTACAATCGGCAGGGCAAATGCCGCAGTCTTGCCGGTACCGGTCTGGGCGCCAGCCAGCAGGTCGCATCCCTCGAAAATCACCGGAATCGCCTCGCTTTGAATGGGGGTTGGCGTTGTATACCCCTGGGCGGCAATAGCACTCAGTAGTTCGGCACGGAGACCAAGAGAATCAAAAGACATTATTCAAACTCCTTGTGGACACGATTCAGAAATGGATTATTAAGATAGTTTATCGCAAAAAATAAAAACCACAGGGTCGCCCCTGTGGTTCAGAAGTTCTTCGTGTATAGCACGCCAACCCATACGGCGACAATGGCTTTTTAATCAGGCAAAGGTCAGACACTCACCTGATTTACGGATGTTAGCGACGATCCCCGGTAAACCTGAGCAGCATGAGAAACAGGTTGATAAAATCGAGGTAGAGAGTCAAGGCGCCGAGGATCGCAGGTTTTCGCCCTTCAGTCCCGTACGCTGCCATCTCCTTGATCTTCCAGGTATCGTAGGCTGTCAGTCCGGTAAAAACAATGACTCCGATACCGGATAGCACCCAGGAAACCGTACTGCTGCCGACAAAGATATTGACAACAGAGGCGATTACTACGCCAATCAACCCCATAAACAGAAAGCTCCCCCATGAAGTCAGGTCACGCTTGGACATGTAACCATAGATGCTCATGGCTCCAAACATGCCGGCAGTAATCACGAAGGTTGAGGCAATCGAATTGGCGGTGTAGACCAGGGCGACAATCGACAGGGTTACTCCGTTGAGCGCCGAATAAGCGACAAACAACAGGGTTGCGACCGACGCGCTCAGGCGATTGATAGCGCCCGACAGAGTAAACACCAAAGCCAGCTCGCCGATCACCAACCCGAAGAACAGCAGCCGGTTTCCGGTAATTGCCTTGATGAGCACTGGCGAGGAAAGAGTGACCAGCGCCATAAAGGCGGTAATGGCCAGCCCGGCTCCCATCCAGGCGTATACCTGGCGGACAAGGGTGTTCTGCCTGACTATCACCTGCTCGGCAGTGCGATTATAGCTGGTATTCCATTCATTCATGATGATGCTCCTTGATATCTGTTATGCGACCAGGGTCATTATATGCACGGCTTTCTCCGCAACCATGTCTTCAACGGCACTCAGGTAGTTCTTGAAGTGATCCGTGTTCATGTGCTTCTCAAGACACGCCCTGCTCTCCCAAGTTTCGTAAAAAATAAACACGGCGGGATCGGCATTGTCCTGATGGAGTTTGTATTCAAGGCAACCATCTTCTTTCCGGGTTGGCTCAACGAGCTTCAGCAGCTCGGTTTTGACCGCGCCAATGACATCCTTCTTTGCTACGACTTTTGCGACAACGGTTAAATATACCATAGTTCCCTTCCTTCCAGGTGTATATATTCGCAAACTACGCGTTGGGAATCAGGTGGCCCGCCACTCCTTTTTCCAGACAGCTTGCAGCAACTCTTTCAGGCATTCACCTTCGGTGGTTTCATCACCCGACTCAGCCGGTCAACTCTGCCATGTCCTGCCCGAATTATCTCCTGGCAATCGGTAAAGATCGCCTCAGCGATTGCCACTCGTTGCCGAATCTTGGCAATAGGCACCCGGCTCAGCTCAAACCGGCTCAGTGTCACCAAATGCCTGCCACCAAGAGCTCTGGCGCCGACAAATCCGGGTAATCGCCCGAGAACCTTAAGAGCATAGACGACCGCCGGGTTCACTTCGGCGGTAACAATTGCCTCACAAAAGAACTCGTAGCAAACAGGCGGTCGGCCCACCTTAAGCCTGCACCCCTGCGACGAGAGCCACCCGCGACCTTCATCGAATGCCCCGACGTCCTGCCCGGAAACAGCCGCGATGATCCCAAGCCAATAACTATCGACAGACTCCCGGCAAAAGCGGACAGCGCAACAGCATTCTCTACAGAGTCGGCACACGGGTTGACAGGCAGCGGCGACAGCACCGTTGATCCTAGCTTCTAATTCGCTGTATAGTCTTGCTACAGCAAGCAACTCAAGGGAAAAGTCGTTAAGGTCAAGACAATCAGCTGGTTGTGTATTCATATTCGCCCGAGCCGCAGTCATCGGGAGATGACCGGAGTTGTGACCTGCTCTAAATTTTATCTGTATATCTCATTCTTGTTCACAAGAACAGTTCCTTATTCGCACGAACCGGGTTACTATAAAAAAACACGGCGATAACCGTCATTTCTGATATCGCATCTATTGGAAAATGCGCGACCAGTTGCTATCAATGGGTGCAACTATAATCACAAAGGAATGTTTTATATGACGATACAATGGTTTCCCGGACACATGGGCAAGGCGCTGGAACAGATCCAGGACCTGATCAAGCGGGTAGATGTGGTGATCGAGGTTCTGGATGCCCGGCTCCCCAACTCCAGTTCCAATCACCGGCTGGCTGAGCTGCGACGGACCAAGCCCTGGATTAAGATTCTGAATAGACACGACTTGGCCGACCCGATCGTAACAAAGGCCTGGGTGCGAGAGTTGGAATTACAAACCGGGGTGCGGGCGCTTCCCATGTCTGCAAAGAAGCATGCTGACACCAAGCCGCTGATCAAGCTTTGCCAGGCAATGGCCCCAAAGCGGGGCAAGCCAGGCTTTCCGGTTCGCACCATGGTGGTAGGGATTCCCAATGTTGGGAAATCCACCCTGATCAACACCCTGGCTGGGAAAAACATGGCAAAGGTGGGTGACCGGCCAGCAGTAACCACCACTACCCAGCAGATCGACCTGCGCAACGGCATTGTCCTTTCTGATACACCGGGGGTGTTGTGGCCGGATATGAGCGATCAGAACGGCGCTTACCGGTTAGCCGTCAGTGGCGCCATCGGCGACAACGCCATGGACAGTGTCACTGTCGCGACTTTTGCCGGCGAATACCTGCTAGGGCGTTATCCCGAACTGCTGCAAACCCGTTACGGATTGCAAGCCATCCCCGGCTCAGCCAATGACCTTATTGTGGCTGTGGGTCGCCGGCTGGGGTGCCTGGCCAGTGGCGGGGAGGTAGACCTGAACCGGGCGTCGGAGGCATTATTGCGGGAGCTGCGTGCAGGTAAGATCGGCCGGATCAGCTTTGAAGAACCAACAGCAGAGACAGCTCAGTGAATGATGACAACTCAAGAGCACCATGTCCGGCTCAGAATTGCAGACAACAACACTTTGTCTCCCTTTTTACCAGTGTTGTTGTTATACTTAACTTGCGAGTGATATGATTTGCTTTGGGCCGTCAATGAAAAGACGGCTTCTTTTTGCCATCGTAGTTTTCCCCAAGACAAACCACCAATAACAACACCCCTGCTAGCGTGAAGCTGACAGGGGTGTTGTTATTTCAACTATCTCACGGAATGGTGGTCAGAGCGCTACATAATGCCCTTCCGCTTTCAGCTTTTCAAGAATCTCGGAGTGGTTATTTGTATCATTTTTAAGGGAATGTCCCTGCAGCATAGCCAAGGTAGTCTCGTAGCTAACTCCGTTTTTACGGCACCAGCCCATAACGCTCAAACCGGTATTCCGAATATTATTCATTACCTCTCTGCCGTTCATATTCTTTATTTCATCGATCATCGTAGCTCCAACTTTCTGCCGTTCCCGGCCATGCAAAACTTTCATGAAAAAGCCCCTGTTTACAAGGGGCTGAAGATTCTTTTTCGGTGCCGTCCGTTAAACTATTGCCTCAGTGACTGTTTTTTACAGCGTGAGAGACTCTATTGAGATAACTAGCAGAAATTGACTTTACTTCGGCAAGCACTGAATGTCCAACTTTTTTGGCAAGAACCGAAAGAATCTGTGACCGCAAACTCGTTTTCCCTTAGTGTCGGAGTCACTTGTTGCCCGCCTCATATTCTTCGGGAATAAGGGGAGAAGGACACTTATTAGCTTGGTATTATTTGCCATTTGGCATATTGTTGAGCAACGAGGTGATTATGGACAATATCAAAACAGCTGTAGATACAAAAGAATTGGTACAGAGGATCAACAGGGTACTGGCAAAGAACCGCCACCGCCTTGTGATGTCGCGCAGCCTGAGTGAAAAGTCGAATCTGGGCGACTGGTATATTATTAGCACCTCTACAAAAGCGGTTACGGATTATTACAGTGATATCGTCGCGCTGGCCAGTGAAACTAACGTGTTGATGCCTCATGAATACTTCAATAAGGCGATCTGATCCAGAACTGATTGCATAAGGCGACCGGCCCCGGCTTTAGCTATGTCCCTTCTATCTTACTTTTAGCATTTGGGTTTCGCCGCCGGCGCCGTCTTTTTCTCTTCCGTTGCGGCGCCTCGTTTTCTTCGGCAAGTCCTGGCAACGGTACCGGCGCCTCCTGCCTTGACTGAGCCACCCACCAGTCGAGCTGTTTGCCAACATCTTTTTTGTCACCGTGGGTTATCCGGCAGTATTCAATAATGTCATAAAAATCGTGACGGGCAATGAACGACTCCGGTCGGCGACCTGGGATCTTTTTCAGGCGCAGCTGCTGGCTGATGATATCGCGGAGCGCGATGCCGACACGGTTCATGATCATAACAGTCGGGCAGGTTTCGCCCATAAACTCCGCGATTGCCGCGTTGACGCTCTGCTGCCAGGGCGCACCCTGGCGACGGAAACGCTCCGCCTTCGCGTCGAGATATTCACCGAAAAGAAGGGCCAAGAGGAGCGGTGGCGAGACCTTGCCTCCCTGTTGGATGCGGGAATCAACGCAGTTGAGCATTGCTCCGAACCGGGTATGGGGAAAGCTTTCGTTTTCAGTGCCGAGCCAGCTTGAGAAAGCCGGGAAAAGCGCCGCAAAGAGCCCGGTCTGGCTGAGGAGGTCGTAACACTTCGCCCCTTCTCCCGAGAGGAGAAGTTTGAGCATTTCGTCGTAGAGACGTGGCGGCGCCGCCCTGACAATGGTATCAGCAGCTGCTACCAGCGCCTTCCTGGTTTCTTCTTCAATGGTGAAGCCGAGCTGCGCGGCAAAACGCACTGCCCGCAGCATCCGTACCGGGTCTTCCTGGAAGCGGACATTTGGATCGCCGATGGTGCGAATAATGCCGGCACCTAGATCGGCGAGACCGCCGGTGTAGTCAATAATTGAGAAATCAGCAATATTGTAGGAAAGCGAGTTGACGGTGAAGTCGCGGCGCAAGGCATCCTCTTCAGGAGTGCCGTAAACGTTATCCCGCAGAATCATGCCATCGTCGTCCTTCAGCATCCGAGCATCCCGCTGCCGGTGCCCCGCATCATTTGCGTCATTCGGCTCGGGCTCTGGCTCGTTCGAAGCCTGGGCTCGAAAGGTTGACACCTCAATGATCTCATCTTTGAAGTGGATATGGGCAAGGCGAAACCGCCGCCCGATAAGCCGGCAATTGCGGAACATCCGCTTAATCTCGCCTGGGGTGGCATTGGTTACCACGTCGAAATCCTTCGGCTCTCGTCCGAGCAAGAGGTCACGCACGCAGCCACCGACGAGATAACCCACAAAGCCGTTGTCTTTCAGGCGGTAGAGCACGCGCAGGGCGTTCGGGCTCATAAGCTTGCGGGAGATGCCATGTTCCTGCCGGGTGATGACCACCGAGCTGTTCTGTTCCTTTTTCATCCGGTTACCGAAACCTTTAATGGTTGTCACGCAGTTGAGAATCCTACTAATCACAGTTCCAGCAGATCGACCATGTCTTAAAGACGGCCACTACCTTAAACCAACCCGGTGGCAAGCTCACGCCAGTATACGATGTCCAGACGCTTGCATGCGCGGGTAACACACACATAGAGCAGGTTGCGGTCCAGCGCAGACTTTCTGAAATCCTTTGTATTCGGGTCGTAAAGGATCACGTTGGCGAACTCCACCCCTTTTACCTGGTGGGCGATGGTGACCAGGGCACCCGGCTCAAAGGTCAGCTCGCCCGGTTCATGCAATCCCTTGATGCCGTGTAACGCCTTATGGAGCATCTTTTCGTCCGTCTTTTTCTTGCAAATGACCGCAGTCAGGCTGTTCGGGTCCTCGGTCACCAGCTGCTCCACAAGCCGGCGCAACGTGATAAGGGCGTTCTCCTCATCAGCTGCCTTGTGATACTCAAGGACGCCGGAATGCCTGCCGACCTGCTCATTCTCCCGACTGCTGATCCTTGCAGCCAGCGCCATGATCTCCTTAGGGCAACGATAGGAAACAGACAGGGCCTCGTTGCTTACCCCTACCTCCCTGAGATTGTTATGGAAGATATCAAAGTCTGCCGCATCGACCCAGGAGAGGATCTTCTGTTTGCTGTCTGCACTGAGGGTGATGCTATTCCGCTTGTCCGTTGCCGCGAGGATGGCCTCAAGCTCCAGGAGCGAGAGGTCCTGGCCCTCATCGACGATGATATGGGCGTACCAGCCGAGGGCATCGCGAACCGGCCCCTCCTTCTCGCGCAACTGGCAGAGCCTTAACAGCACACTCACGTCAGCAAACGACACCGCCTGGCTTCTGACCGCATAACGCCGCCGCAGCTCGCCCAGAAACGCCTCTTTCTCATTCTCACCTTCGCCAAACATCGCCTCCAGAACGTAAGGCTGGCCGTAAAAACGCCACAGATCCTGAATCGGCTCCGGCTCCTGCACTTCCTGGACATAGCGGGCGAGCAAGCCTGAGAGCTTTGACGATTTTTTTTGCACGGTCAAGGTATCGGTAATAACCGGTTTGATAACCTTGCCCGTCAGGGCGGTGATGGCGCTCAGTGCCCAGGCGCTAAAAGTGTCAACCCTGGTACTGCCGAGCAGGTCTGAGGAAGTCTGTCTGACGTAGTTGCGGAGCACCTTGTTGAACATCAGCACCAAGCAGCGGTCAGGCGTGAATCTGCCGGGATCGTTGAACTGCAGGCATGACAGCCGATGGAGACTCACCACCGTCTTGCCGCTGCCAGCGCCACCGGTAATCAGGGTACAGCCATCAGTGGCTTCCGAAGTAATCATCTGGAACTGGTCCGGTGAGATCAGAGAAACGATATCCACCATCCGGTGGTCCTGGTTCGCCACCTTGGTGTCGGTAGTCGTATGATACTGCTTATCGTTCTTCATCCACCCGCCACCGGTCAACTCGTAAAGGTCTGCGCCGGATTCAATGCGGCGCAGAGACCGTTTCGCTATCTCTACGGTGTCACGCCGGGTTATCTCCCCTTCCCGATCCTTGCCCTGAATCGTTTCAAGATACTCCTCGCCAACTTCGTAGTCATAGAAAAAACGCGAGATCGGCGCCTTGCGCCAATCGACGATCAATGCCCGGTTGTCATGCGAAACAAACCCTTGCTTGCCTATGAGATATTCTTTTGCGCCGATCCGCTTATCAGTGTCTTTGATCCCAACAACCCCGAAGTACGGGCTATCGATCATCTGGAAGGAGGTAAGATACTTGGCAGGATCAAATTTATCGTTTTCGATGAGCTTGAAGGTCAACGAGTTCTTTTCACGCCAGCTAACCGAATCAAGGCGTGCCTTCTCCAGTTCAGCGGTGTAGGCATAATGATTGGCGATCTTAGCCTTGTTCTGCCTGGCAGTCTCTTCGATCGAGGAGAGCACGTCAGTCAGGCGCTGCTGCTCCTGAATGACTATGTCAAATTGGGGGCTTTTGCTCATACGCAGACCAAAACAATCCTGTCATTTCTTGAAAATACGGAATCCGGCAACAGGCTGTTATCCAATCAATGGGCTGATTATGTTCATCGCGGGATTTGAGTTCAGCATCTCATCGCTAAAGCTTCGTACCTGGGGCATAAAGCCATGGAAATCGGCACGAAGGGCTTCGTAATGCCGCTCCAGCTCCACCTCACCGCCGGCAAGCGGGTTGGCACGTTTCAACCTTCTGGACATCCGGGTCAGTGCGCTGCCTATGCCGCTCACCTGGCCATAGGATGGAAGAAGCTCATCGAAGATTATCGGCACAACCTGTTGCAGCCGCTCCGGGAGCTCGTCATTGAGCCTGGTTATAATTGCCCTGCTCCGGTTTAGATAGCTATCGAACGATTCTTCCGACCAGTTGTCCCACTCAGCCACCAGGAAATGATCATAGAACAGGTCAATCATTACTCCTCGATACAGGCCGTAATGAAGGTCAAGACGACGCCGGCTCTGCTGAAACAGCTCTGAACGGCTGGCAAACGAGTCTATTTTCCGGTGGAGGTTGATCCCCTGCCTGATGCGTTCAGGGAACCTTTCTGCCAAAGGACCTTTGACAAAATCACCCATGAAGTTGCCGACAAGAATCTGGTCATCATCGCCGGAGAGGAGCATGTGAAAGAGAAAGTTCATGAAATGGCTAATTGAAGCTGGAAGATGTAACCCCGGGTTGATGAGGCTATTGCTGAATACTCAAAGGCAGTTTCGATGAATGCCGCCCTAACCCGGAGCCCTTTCTGGTTGTTAATGAAGGTCTCAAGACAGAATAACCAACCATCCTGACTCTCAAACTAATAGATCATACTCCCAATAAATTTAAAAAAACAGACTGTTATTTTGCCATAGGAGAGGATAAAGTTAATTCACATGCAACAAACGTCTCAACAAAAGGAGGGCAATAATTATCGAGAATAATGACAGTCCACCACAAAATAACCGTTACAGGGAAGTTGAGTCACGCCGGAGGTAAGTAGGGCCGGTATCTTCGATGAAATCGAAAAGTTACGAAACACGCATAGCGAAGCCCACCAAATATCTTGGTGGGCTTTTCATGTTCGGGCTAACAATAGAGCCCGGGGTAACTACAAAATGAAGAATATCTTAACCCTTCCGGCGCCTCACCTCAAAAGTCTTGGAGGCGGGTGTTTTCTTCTCCTGCTTGCATTCAAATTTGCACGCATCAAGGTCTTTGAGGAATTTGCCGGTTGTGAACTTCCCTACCCTTTTGGCCGCTATCTTCATCTCTTTGCCAGTCTGCGGGTTCCTGCCGGTCCGTGCCGCTCTCTTGACTGACGAGAAGGTGCCAAAGCCTACGAGAGTGACTTTACCGTCTGTCACCAGTTCCTTAATCACGATGCATTGAAACGCTGCTACGGCAGATTCTGCTTGAGCTTTGGTGAGTTTTGCCTTCTCTGCGATTTTGGCGATCAGTTCTGCTTTAGTCATGTCCTCTCCTTTACAAATAGATGATGGTAGGGAGGATAACAGATTAATTACTGGATACAAACCGTGCAGATTGCCATCCAATTCCGCCGGGCAAGGCCTTGAAGACACAGAGCTTTGAGTTCCGGATGGACGATAACCTTCTAATATAAACCAAGATTTATGGCCCAAAATAACAAAGCCGCATCCGAGGATGCGGCTTTGTTCCAGCATGAGTTGTGGTGATTACTTCGCTGCCGGGGCTTCAGCAGGCTTGGTTTCTTCTTTTTTCTCTGCCTTTTTGGCTTTTTTTGCTTTCTTGGCTTTTTTGGCCTTCTTGACCGGAGCTTTTTCTTCCTTGGTAATAGCTGGGTGACCAGCTGGCATTGCAGGTGCTGGTTCAGCTGCACATACGATCCCGGCGAAAGAGAGTGCTACGATAGCTGCTACGAGGGTTGAAAGGACTTTTTTCATTTGAGTATCCTCCGTTAATTTTGATTCCTGTATTTGGATAAAGCATATGCTATGCCACACAATAACCCAGCCACAACACTCTGAAATAAATAAACTTTACCAAAAAGAGCATTGAAAGCCGGGGAATAATCACCTGAAAACATCCATGGACCACCTCGTTTGCGGTAGCTAAATAGATGATGCTATAATTTGTGTAACTTTCTTAGTGGCCAGGCTAGCAAAGAGGTATAGACTCACCCCGTTATGCCTGTTGCAAATGTTGAGTCACTTAGATTGAAAATATCCTGGGGGGAAGAATATGCCGGTGTTTATGGAGTGGAGTGACAAGTATCTGCTGGGGGTAAAAGAATTTGATGAGCATCATGAGCACCTGGTGGAGCTAATGAACAAGTCATACGACCTTTTCAAGAACCAGGCGCCGCAGGCCAGACTTGAGATGATCCTTGATGAGTTATTTGAATATACTGCCTACCATTTTGCTGCCGAAGAAAAGTGGATGGCTGAGCACTCTTACCCAAAACTTGCCGAGCATAAAGAGGAGCATGCCCTGTTCCGACAAAAGATCATCGAGTTCCAGCATGCCTTTCACGATGGTCAGCCAACCATTAAAGTGGATCTCTATGCGTACCTTGCCAAATGGTTGATTGCACACATTCAGGAAAAGGATCCCGACTACGGCAGCTTCAATGCCGGCAAGGGTGACAAACAATAATTCATACAGGCCGACAGGCGAGCATGTACCTGAAGCCGGTTGCCAGAACAACCTCTTCCCGTTGATTCGTCACATGATACTTCACCGTTGCCACGCCCTGCATCGGTTTGCTCTTTGAGCGCTTGAGGTCTGCCCAGTGGGCATTAATGGTCAAGAGATCATCAGGCCTGACGACATTCGGCAATGATACCTTCTCCATCTCCAGACCAATGATGACTTCATGGTCGCTCAAGGCTTCCACCAACGACCTGGTACACATTGCCAGGGTATGCAGTGAGGACGCAATTATCCCACCGAAACGGGTTGCTGCCGCCGCGTTGGGATCGACATGGAATAGCTGAGGATCGTACTTCTTGGCAAACTCGATGATTTCGTCAATGGTCAGGGTAAATGGGCGACATGCGAGCGGATCCCCCTCGCGCAGGTCATCCCAATAACATTTTTCGCTCAAAACTCTCCCTTTCTCTAGTACTCTTCTTGATATTCCGGCACTCCATCGAGGAATCCCGGGTATCTTGCGGCCTGCACCATTGCGGCATCCAGCTCCGCAATCAGCCGTTCCCGGTCTTTGGGGTAGCTCCCGGCAAGATTCAGGAAGTTGGAAACATGGTTGGAGCGGAGGATGGTGCGCGAAGGGTTGAGAAACGACAGCAGCTCGCGTGCTTCCAGCATCAGTTCGCGGCGGGTGCACTGGACCAGCGAGCGAACAAACTCTTGGTTGTGGCGGTGGAACAGCGTCAGCAGCGAAAAGTACTCCGGATTGACCCGGTTGACCCATTCTGCGGTATGTCGGGCATGCTCAAGGCTTCGCTCCCGGCCTGCAAGGCCAAGGATGGCGGTCACTGAAAGTTTCATCCCGGCTTCGCGAGCCTTGATCGCCTGCTCCGCCATCCCGTCTGCCGTAAATCCCTTCCGAACAGTTGCCAGGGTTTCGTCGTCTCCCGACTCCAGTCCGAAATAGAGGATCCGCAGTTTCTTTGCCCGGAGGCTGGCAAGCTGATCGCAGCTTTTGGTCAGCAGACTGTTGGGTGAGGCATATGAACCGACTCTGGCGAGGTTGGGGAAAGTTTCCGCCATGGTGTCGAGAAGGGTAATAAGTCCATCGAACGGATAGACCAGCGCGTCGCCATCGGCGATGAAGATCCGATCCACGGCAGGCCTGAAAGGGGCGGCGATGCCTTGGATCTCGGCGATCAGCTCTTCCAGGGGCCTGATGCGGAAACTCTTCCCCTTGTACATGCCGCAAAAGGTGCAGCTGTTCTGGGAACAGCCGACCGTTATCTGGAAAATGAGGCTTCTTGCCTCGCTCGGTGGCCGGAAGAGCGGTTCTTCGTAACGGGGCATGGCATTAATTCGCATAGCCGCTCCCGATGGCCGTGAATGGCAGCTCAAGTCCAAGTTCCGGAACCTTCTTGGCAATCCAGGCAATAAAGGTATTACTGTTCGGCCCGGGGAATGCTTTATAGGTATCCGGCCACGGGTAGCTGCGGGCTGCCTGGTCAACGGCTGGAATCAGCTTTTCCGCTTTTTCGCCCCTGAGCTCCTTGAGCAGACGTGGGCGCTCGCCAAACCAGTATCGGTCGGGAAGGTCCTTTTCAATGCGAACCATGGGTATCCCCCGTTTTTGCCTCCAACCGATCAACTCGTACACCGTATATGACGTACCGTTTGCCGGTTTGACCGAGATCCAGGTATGTACGGCAAACCAGCCGCGCCATCCCCAGGTGGGAGCAGCGTAGGCTTGCAATACCGCCTCCTTGGTCACGGCCGGGTCAGGCGCAATCCCGGCAGGTTCACGGCTGGCGGTTCGCCAGTCCTTGGCGGCACATCCGGCTACGGTTACGACCAGACATATAATAATCAGAAATCTAGACATCTTCACTGTAATTCCTTTTACTGTTTCGGCAGTTACGACATGCCGGATGGCATCGAGCTTGTCGGACAGCTCTTCCATCCGACACCACCAGATCCCGCCGATGATGAATCATGGGGCATTTAACTGTCTCAAGCTACGCACCCGTTCCACAACCGGTGGATGTGAGTAGTAAAACCCTGCATACAGAGGATGTGGGTGAAGATTGGAGAGATTCTCAGCCGACAGCTTGATGAGGGCTGAGGCAAGCGATTCGGGATCGCCGGTAATAGCGCAGGCAAACCGATCGGCCTCCCGTTCATGTCTACGCGACAGCCAGGCCGATAACGGGGTGAAAGGGAACATCAACAGCGAAGCGATGAACCCCAAGATCATCAGCCGTGCAAAAAATGACCCCCCTTCCATACCCACTAACCCAGTTAACCCTTCCCAGCGCACAGCCTGCCAGGCGCACCACATCCCCCCCAGCAGCATCCCCTCTGCGACAACCAACCGTTTAAGGATATGGCGCAGCTTCCAATGACCGATCTCGTGGGCAAGCACCGCCACTATTTCGGCATGGGTCATCTGCTCAATAAGGGTGTCAAAGAGCACGATCCGCTTCACCTTGCCGATTCCGGTGAAATAGGCATTGCTGTGTCGGCTCCGTTTGGAGGCATCCATCTTCATAACCCGCCCGACCTTAAGTCCTGCCTTGCCCATCATGGCTGCAATCTCTTCGGTCAACCCCGGCTCATCGACCGGCTCGAATTTGTTGAACAGCGGCTCGATCACGTACGGCGAGAGAAACATCATGACAAGAGTGAACATGGCCATAACTCCCCATAACCAGAGCCACCAGTGCAGAGGGCTCCATTCAATCAGCCAAAGAGAGACAGAGATGATCAGGGCAAGCAAGATTGAGCCGATAACCTGCGATTTAAGCAGATCAGCAGCCCAGATACGGAGCGTGCTGGTGTTGAATCCGTGGCGAGCCTCGACCACGAAGGTGCTGTACAGAGTGAACGGAAGCTCCAGAATCGCCTGTGTCCAGGTGAGGATCAAGAAGAAGAGCAGTCCCTGAACAATGAAGGAGTCACTCATTCCGGCCACGAAGCGATCATACATCGGCAGCAATCCGGCAAAGAGAAAAAGGATCAGCAACGTGTTATCAAACAGAGATTCCCACAGCCCCAGACGGCTGCTGTCAATGGTGTAGGCAGAGGTTTTGGCCAGAGTCTCCTGACTTATTGCATCGGCAAAACCATCCGGGACAGTCGCCCCATACTGCTTCAGATGGCGAAGATTGATGTGGCGCAGCCAGTACGTGAATGCGGTTGTAGCGGCAAAAAGCAGTAACAGAGATACTTTCAAAATCTACCTTTCATGTTACAGATGGCCGAAGATCGGTATCAAAACGGGATAATGGGTGGCTTTGCGCTTATTTCTCTTTGGTCCTAAGAGGATCGGGAGCAAACTTCTCTTTGGGAATATCGCTATTGATCCGTATCTCAGACAAGGTAATGACCGACAGCTTCATCTCACCCGCATAGTTGATGAGACGAAACGGAAAGAGTACTTTACCGACCACTCTGAAATCCTCATATTCGGTAGCTAGCTCGCTTGAACCCATCCCCATATCGAAATCCGACGCCACCCGAACAATCAGCCGCTTCTCCGGGTCAATGTAAACTCTCAGTTGCGGTGCCCCGTTAACCGCCACCAGCAGAAGGTCAACCTGCTTGCCCCGGTACTCTTTCTTTCCGCCGTAAGACACGGAATAACTCTTGTCGGCCAACCCCATGGGAAGGTCGAGATAGCTGTACTGGTAGATCATCGACTGCATAGTGATCGGCCTAGCCTCTTTGAGGGCTTCAGGGCTCCCCTGCCAACCTTTGCCGCCATCAAGGACTCGCGCTTCGCCTCCTTGGTCAGGCATGATCTCTATCCGCAGTTTTTGCGGCCGGGCATAATAGCGGGCATATTCACCTTTTTTCTCTTTCATGAAATCGGTAATTGTCCCTTTGGCCACCACCGACTTTACTTTTAAGACTGAGCCCTTACCACCATAAGCTTCAAGTACCGATGTAACGATACGGCTCAGCTGATTTGCAGACCGGTCCTCGGCATTAGCGATGGCTGGAAAGCATAAGATTGCGAGCAAGACGCCGCTAGCAGTTCTCCGAAGCAATGATTTTAAAGCATTCATGCAGTTACCCTCGCGGAATCAGTTTTTGACGACATTGTGCAGCTGTTCGTAGCATACAAGTCCGGTAATCATTGGACACTAAAGGACAACACAAAAAGAAAAGCCTCTATTTATTGAGACATTCAACACTTTTTCCCTCCATACCACGCACCATTCAAACATTGGCAACATGGAGTTTCCTTGATACCTGCCGTTCGATGAAGAACATCATGCCAAGAGTAATGAGCATGGTGCAGGCCGTGACATAGCCAACAGTGTCAAAATGCTGCAGTGGTGCATTTTTAGCCGGCTGATAAACAATGAGGCCGGCAACGAAAGATGCAACTCCTCCGGCAACCTGCTGGGTGGCCGAGTTTATACCCATGTATGCCCCTCTGTCCTTCATCTCAGGCACGCCAGAGATAAGCGCGGAAGAAGAAATCATACGGGAGGATATTCCTATCCAGAGAAAAACATTGGTTACGATGACCGTCCAAATCGAAACAGGTCCGAGATGAGTGTAGATTATTACCATTATCATCGACAGAAGGCTGCCTATCACAAACAACCGGTACTTGCCAATGCTGTCAGCCAGTCTCCCCAATAGTGGACCGGTAAAAATGGAAACAACCCCAGTAACAAGAAAAATCAGCGACAGGTGGGTTTCCGGAATGAGGACATTATCCACCAAAAATGCGCTGCTGAAAGGCATGATCATGAATCCTCCCGTAGCAAGCAGCATCGTCGCAATGAACCCTCGGATGTAGAAAGGGTTTGATGCCGTATGCCAGAGGTGCTGAAACGCGCTTTTGTCCTGACTCCCTTTGAGATGGGCAGTAACCGGCTTTAGTTTCAAGGCGATGACCACCCCGACCAGTGCCGCAATTGCCGCAATCATCAGGAACGGTGCATGCCAATTGAAATAGGTGGCAAGGAAAAGTCCCAGCGGAATACCCAGTACCTGGCTGGCCGAAAAAGCCATCTGTACGAATCCCATCACCCGGCCACGAACCTCCATCTTGAAGATGTCGGTTATTATTGCGAACGATATGGAGCCAATTACGCCACCAAAGATCCCTGTAATGACCCTTGCACAGAGTAACATCACATAGCTATTAGCAATCCCGCAAAAGAGAGTGCCAATGACGAACCCCGCGTAGAAGAACAGCAACATCCTCTTCCGGTCAAATTTGTCGGCAAATCCAGCCGCGCACAGGCCTGATGCTCCGGCACTGAATGCATATGCTGAAACGGCCAACCCGAACTGAGAGGTCGAAATGCCTAAATCTGGCATGAGTATGGCCCCTAGCGGTGACATAACCATAAAGTCAAGGATGACGGTGAATTGGAGAAACGCCAGAATCGCAATTACGAATTTTTCGTAAGGCGTAAAGAGATGTTTGGGATTGTTCAAATAGGGGCCTATTACTTCCATAGTGTAAGAGGGCTTGGTCCCTCAAATTTCTTAGTGCCAAGTTTATGTCAGGATCGCTTTTATTTCAGGTGTCTTCCTGCAGGACTACCCCAGGTAAGAAGCTTCTTTAAATCAGTCTCTAGATGGTCTTACTATGAGATTGAGGATGAAACTGATGACACTGAAAGCGAACGCACCAAGCATCGCACTACCGAAACCGGTCACATTGAATCCGGGAACAATCCAGGAGGCAAGAGCGAAGATAACGCCATTCACAACGAAAGTGAAGAGTCCGAGGGTAAGGATCGTTATCGGCAGAGAGAAAAAGGAGATGATTGGTCGTAATGTCGCATTGAGTAAACCAAGCACTAGGGAGGAGACCACAAGGTTTTCAATTCCCGCAACGCTGATACCAGGTACAAGGTGAACCACTGCATAGAGCGTCACGGCATTGACTATGAGTTTCAGGAGAAAGCCGATCATTATTTACTCCCTTCTTTAAGCATCACGATATGACGTCCAGAAGTTATTTCTGATTTTATCACCTTCGAGTTTATTAGCAGGTACAGGAAGTCGTGAACTTCCGTATGCTGCGGCTACAGTTGCGGAAGGATCTGTGATATTTGCCACAGATCCTTATTAAAGCTGGATTAGCTGTAGGCTTATTGTTTAGACGGGTTCAAAGCCAGATCCATTGAAACATCAGAAAATATTGCAACGCCCGAATACACCCTGTTTTCATGAGACATCCCTGACGGTGATATGATCTGAATTTCATAGGAAGGATTCGGAAGAAGCGTGATGGAATAATACCCTTTTTCATCAGAAGTAACGGTATCATCTCCCATATCTGATTCATAATTATAAGTGATGCCTTCATTACTCCAACTGTAGGTTCTGGGAGCAGTTTTCACCCGTACTCCACCCACTGGCATACCAGTATGATCAGTCGTCCTTCCCCTAAGAACAGGAAAATGCGGCAAGACGATAACGGGGAGCGACAATGAATTAAGCGGTGCGTGGAACAGTATATTGCTGATCGACCATTCAACCTTGATCGGAATTTCTGCGGTTTGTTGGGCTGCCGGTGAAGATACATTCGCATTGAAAACTGTCCCGGCAGGCATACTGTTTTCACTTATCAACGTTACAAAGTATTTGCCAGAGAGGTCAGTTAAGCCGCTGCCAAAATTCTCACCGGAATCGATAATGACACGCATATTGTGTGCTGCAGTCCCTAGCTCTGTCTTTACATATCCTGTAATGGTTGTGGATGATGTTGAATCCTTAGTCAGAACAATATTCTGGATTACATTTGAATTACTTACTTCTATTCCGTTTACATATGAAACAGCATGTTCACTGTCAGTTGGTGGAGTAATCTCTAAATTGTATTTACCTTTTTCAACTGTACCTGAATAATAACCTTTTGAATCTGAAGTCACACTTTTTATCGGAGACAGAGTTAATGAATCAACTATTATTATTGATGCTTCTGGCAGGGGCGCACTTCCACCATATATTATGCCGCTGACGGTATAGGCCAGGTTTTCTGCAACCGCAGAAACAGTAAAGCAGCCGATGCATAACAGCACCGACAACAGCCTACAGAAATTACCCTTCACAAAAACACTCCTTGATCAACTCAAAAAGCACAGTCAAATCTACCTGATATTCACACATATCATAATTGTGGCTTTCGGCAAAGTCGGGAAACATCAGATTGATTGTCGGAAAAATTTACACTAAAAAACGACTGTATTTCATAATTAATGAAAACTCCAAAATCAACATACCCATTAAACGGCCTATTAGCTGAATACTCTCCGATAAAGTCACTCTAGTAACTACAAATATAAATGGCAAAACTGTCGAAAAGTCTTACTTTATTAATTCTCGGTAACCGACCACTGTTGAGGGATAAATATATCATGTCGAATTTTTTAATGAAATTGACAATGGCGCAAACATTGCTTAATGAAACCCCAAACAATGTTCTCTTATTGGAGGTTAATATGATTACGCTGAAGTCAAATAGGATAATGGTAGCAGTTGCTGGGCTTTTGTCTTTGGCAATAATGCTTAGTACAGCGTTTGATGCATATGCAATCTCCGGAGCCCAAAGTTCGGCATCAGTATCCGTTGACCCTTTCAATGATCCAAGAATGATCATAAACCGGGTAACCACAGAGACAATAACCACATCAAGCTCGCCGTCCGACTTCCAAATCAACAGCACTCAAAGTAACATATGGGAAGATGCTCTGGTTGAGTCAACTATCTCAGACGGTCCATACAAGCTTTCTACCTCGACCGCTTCATCAAGCGGTTCCATGGTAAATCAGCTCTCACTTGCTCTTTCCGATGCTGGCGGAGATTATTCGGCAAATGCTCAGACAGTTCATGATATCGATTTTCAGATTGGCCTGGGAGGCGCACTGCAAGCCACAGCATTCTATGATGTCCTTCTGCAACTTTATGCGGACAACGGCAAAGAGAGCGCCTCAGGGTATCTCCTTGCAGGCATCTACCTGCGCAATCTGACGCAGTTAACCGAGTCATCTGATGTCGTTCAATTCAGCTATTCCACCAGCACCTTTCCCGAAGAATACTTTACCTCACTTCAGGGCTCTCTCTCCACCTCATTGGACTTTGCCACCGGCGACTATGGCTCGTTCCGGGTTATAGTCGACGGTAATGCTTTCGCCTCATCTCAGCCCGCACAGTCGGCTGACCCGGTACCGGAACCTTCAACGCTTGCGCTGTTCGGAATCGGAGCTATCGGAGCTGCCTTAGTAAGGAAACGCTCGCGCAGGTGATTATTGCCCCTTCGGGGATCAACCAAAAAGGAGGAATATATGAACCCATGTAAACTGTTTTTCACCAAAGGGATAGCACTAGTTGGTCTGCTGCTTTCTGTCGCGCTGTCATGGGCCGCTACCCCCACAACGCTCACCCCTGAACAGGCATTCGCCCAACTTCAGGCAGGCAATGCCCAGTTTATAAAGGGGCGGGTACTCCACCTTACCGCCCAGAGCCAGCCATCAGTCAGAATCAATGCCGGCACCAACGGGCAAAACCCTTACGCTGCGATCCTTGGTTGCATGGACTCCAGAGTTCCACCTGAAATCATCTTTGATCGGGGCCTCAATGAAATTTTCTCAGTAAGGGATGGCGGAAACGTTTTGGGGGATATCGAGATCGGTAGTTTAGAGTATGCTGTTGAGCATGTCGGTGTGCCTCTTATCGTTATCCTTGGCCACAGTAAATGCGGGGCTGTCACCTCATCGGTCGACTACTACCTCATGAACGGTAATACCCCTCTGACAGTCCCAGCACCAGGATACGGATACATCGGCAGTCTCGTCAATTCTCTACTGCCCCCAATAAATACCAGATATAATAAAGGTACTCACGACCGGGCCCCGCTTATCGAGGAATCCATAACCGAGAATGTCACCGAAGTCGCTGACTCGCTCTATCGTAAGTCAACTATTATAAGAGAATATGTAGAATATGGTGTGCCTGGAACAAGGCCGTTACAAAAAGTAAAAATCGTTACTGGCAAGTATGACGTCGTTACCGGTGTTGTGACCTGGATCCCGTGGAATCCGCCTGCAATACCCTAATACAAGCTTTCACCCCTTGCTTTATTTTGAAGAAAAAAGGCCGCCTCCTAAAAAGGAGCGGCCTTTATCATTTACATCCGACACCGATTCGGACGTTTGTATCATGTCCTCAATTCACCGGAACTTGAACTCCGTCCTTAATCCCAGCTGCATATCAAACAGGTGCTTGACCTCAGACACCGAATAGTTCCCATTAAACCTTGCACCAACTCCCTTAATGTTAACGGTATCTCCAATATGCAAAGATCCGTTAACTCCCGCAACAGCCTGTCCAGACTTCTTCCCGAGAAAATGACCAATGGTAATCTCTCTCAGTGATTGGCCATAAGTAATTTCCCATGACTTCGGAACCCTCAGCCTCGTCCCTGTACTGCGTAAAAGAAATTCAGATGTAATGCATATTGATGAAGCACTGTGCTGCGTTTGGATTGTTGATATGCCGGATATAACTCCTGAGAACATGCTGGTATTACCCAATTTGACCTGAAACTGCTTTCCTGGATCGAATTGTGGGTTATCGGTATAGAGAAATCCAACCCCACTACTTGATTGCCCCCAGTTGTTGAAGGTCACATCACAATTAATGCTGCCCTGAGTTTCCAGGATAACCAGAGATTGTAGATCAGTTGCCAGTTGAATATTGGCAGTGCCGTCAACGGCAAAGGTCGGTCGAGCTGCGTTAATGCTGGGACCCCATTTGTCAGTCATTCTAGAACCCTCCAAGAAACAGCAAAATTCATGTTTGCCGGGACTACATCGTGTGACGCGGAAACTTCGAGCGAACCAGCTTGATAATCGTAGGGACACTGAACATGACAACGAGGATTATCAGCATGGTGATGTTCGGGTCCTCGATGACAGTGTTCAGCTTCAGGGTGCTGATGGCAATAACCGCAAAATAAAGCATATCCCCGGCAATGGCGATGGTCCAGCCGGCAAGGAAGCCATGACCGGCAGCATGGGCTGTTGCCCGACCGGTCATCGGGTCAACACCGAAGGCGATCATGATAAGACCGATGGGACCGGCTCCGGTACCGCTCATATGATGGACGCTGCGGGCAGTGGCAGCCTTCATGGCGGCGGCAACGCGACCCAGGAAGGATATCTTGCTGCAGATGTAGGCCAGCAGGCGCAGTACCGGTTCAAACAACAATGCCAGAATGATGTCGGAAACCAGATAGAGTAGCGCAGTGACCGGCCATGCCACCCCCTTGGTCTGGGCAAGCATGACACCTGCCGGGATGCCGCCACCAACCGGAATCAGGAAAAGTTTCAGCACGGATAGCATGTTTGTTGTTGCTTCGGTCATTTTTCAGCCTGTTCAATCCAGTAGATCTGCTTGTGGATACATACCATCAGTTCTGCCATTCTTGCTTCGGCATCAGCCTTGACCTGGTACTCACCGACCAGGAACCGATGGCCGTTATCGTCCTGTCGCCATAACTGCCAGGTCATTGCAAGGTGCTCATCTATCAGCCGGGCAACTGCATCTGCGAGCTCAAGACCAAGATCATGGCTGCCGCCGTTCAGGACGTGTAACTCGGCATGTGGCAGTAAGGATCTGAGCTTTTCCCCTACGCTAGGCGGGCTGATCGGATCACAATCCCCCCAGAGCAGCAATACAGGGATATCCAGGGTGCCCAGCTGGTCAGTAAGATCAACCGAATAGTCGGCAAACCATTCCGGATAGGTTGGATTTGCCGCCATGAATGCGGGGCGCCAGTTTTGGGCGCCGAGCGCTGCAAGATTCATCCCTCCAGATGTGGCCGTCAGCACCAGATGGGTGACCAAGCCCGGTTTTTCCAAAGTCGCAAGTAACGCAATGACGCCACCCATTGACTGGGCGATCAAGACTGACGGGCCTGTAATTTCAGCGGTGACGAGCCTGACCAGGTCATCGATCCCCTGGATTGTCGGATCAGGGGGTGTAGGGCCAAAACCGGGCCAACCGAAATGAATCTTATCTCCGGGAATAGTCAAGATATCGGCAACGGGTCGCCAGAAGTCGGTGTTGCCCGAGGCACCAGGAAGAAACAGGATTCTTTGCGGAGTTATCATAATCACCCTGAAATCTGACGATGAATCATACACGCTTGTCCAGCCAGACTACGCTTTGTGCGGCGCCTTGCGCTTGGTGGCGTCGGCCCAGGTTGGGCCGGGGGCGCGGCCCAAGAAGGCCGGATTTATTCAGCCAACCAGCGTCCCAGCTCACGGCGCGCACAACGGTCGACCGCGGCAAAGATCTGCTGCACGTTGTCTTGGGCAGCAGTGCGGCAGTGCCCGGCTAACTTGACGACCTCGAAACCGAGTTCATCGCCGGCTGCGAAAAATGCGCGGTAAAGTGCAGAGTTGCTCAGGGGTCTTCTGGAGTGCACTGCGGAGAAGCCGTGCTTCTCCAGCCGCTCCCGACGCCCGGCCAGGCCGACAATACACTGGGAGTCAGTATAAAGCCGCAGACCGCCGCGCTCCACCGGTGCTATCTGCTCCCGGTAGATTGACACACCCCACAAGAGTGTCTGCAGTTCCAGTTGTGTCGATGACGTATCGGTAAAACGCCGGTACTGACAGCGCATGGCGAGTTCATTGAGGTCAGGCTCCGAGAGAGAAGACTCAAGAAACGCAGCGGGCAACAGCAGACAAACGCCGACACCGAGCCGCTGCTGTGGATTGACGCTGCCGTCGGTAAAAAGAACATGACTGACCACTAGCAGACCTCATGAATCGCATTTTATCGTGTATCTTCCCATTTGCAGCCGCTGCGCTTGATGCTGACAACCGTGCCGTTCTCTTCTTCGAGCCGCAGATTAGAACCTTCATGAAATTGCTTGCGCCCTGCCCTGCGTTTTGCGTCCGTTAATTTCCTGGCCGTAAATGTATAAGTTTCACCTTCGCTATTAAAAACGAGGTTATCCGATTGCCGTAAAACATACGTTGTATTCATGGTGTCCTCCTGTTGAACGACAAGTAATTAAGGTATCACAAAACGAAGAATAATGGTTACAGTCGCCATTCGCGGCGATGTTCGGCCAGATACTTAAGCCGAGGAGTTGCAACGCCGCCAGGGAGCAAAAGATGCGGAATTGAAAGGCATGAACTGACAGCAGGAGCGGCTTGTGCGGAGCCTTGCGCTTGGGGGCTTCGGTCCAGGTCGAGCCGGGGCGCGGTTTAGAGTCCGCTTCTGTCAGGGTAAAGCCCCTTGGCGATCTTCACTTCCATATCAATGCCGTTGCAGCTCCCTGGGGAGGGAATCGAGCCAGCCGAGATGCAGCAACCCCCACAGGCCGATCATGATAGCCTCTGCCGCATCATGCCTGAGGGAGGTGGGGCGTCGGGCTCCGCTCCAGTCGATCACCCGGCGCGCCAGCTCGCCGGCGTATCTCTTGGCATCCGCGCCTGACCGCTGCTCGCGATCATGCAGGAACAGCGGCCGCCACCGCTCGGCGCCGATCCGGACTACGGTAATACCTCTGCGCTCCGCCTCACGCTCCCAGACGGTCGCCAGATTGCCCCCACCTTCAAGCACCACAGCCTCAAGATCGCCGATCGACGCAAAAATCCCCGGCAAGCCGTGCCGCAACCGTTCCGTGGTCCCGAAGTTGTGGGAGCGGTACCAGACTAGCCTGCCACTGCCGGCAAACAGGGCCAGACCGGTACGAAGCCCCAGGTCCACCGCCAGCAGCGACCGGCTTGCGTCAGTCGAACCGGTAATGTTTCCGGACCGCATTCAGGACGGTCCAGCGGCACGACATCCCGGCCCGTGGCGGCCGATCCACGCAGCACCAAACACGCCGGCGGAATCTCCCAACCGGTTTTTCAGGATCGGGGTGCGGAGATCGTTGTGAAAGGCATACTGCCGCACCCGGTCAACACCGATCGTATAGATCTCATCGATATTGGAAAGCCCCCCACCCAGCACGACGGCGTCGGGATCGAGCGTGGAGATCAATCCGCCGAGACAGCGCCCGAAGTCATCCAGGAACCGGTCAAAGGCTTTCCTGCAGAGGGGGTCGCCAGCACGGGCCTTCTCGATGATCCGGTCCATCGATAACGAGATGCCATGCTCACGCTGAAAGGAGTTCTCGACGCCGGAGCCGCTGATCAGCGTCTCCACGCAGCCCCGGTTGCCGCAGTAGCATGCCGCCCCCTGGGGGTCAACGGAATAGTGGCCCCATTCGCCGGAGATCCGGTGCGGCCCCTCCCGGACCATGCCGTTGCAGAAGATCCCCCCGCCACACCCGGTTCCCATAATGACCCCGAATACCAGGCCGTACCCCTGCCCTGCTCCGCTCAGGCACTCGGCAAGGGTGAAGCAGTCGGCGTCGTTGCGCACCTGTACAGGTCTATCGAGCAGCTGCTCCAGGTCTCTTTTTAGCGGATGTCCGATCAGGCAGGTGGAGTTGGCATTGCGCACAAGGCCGGTATGTTCGTCAAGGGAGCCGGGGATACCAACCCCGACGGTGCAGGCTTCATCAGGGCCGAGTCGTTCGATTGCATGGCCGACCATAGCGGCAACAGCCGAGAGGATCGCCCGGTACCCTTCATCGCGGGGTGTCGGTATCCGTTCGCGGAAGAGCACCGTATCATCCGGTGCGAGCAGGATCGCCTCGATCTTGGTCCCACCCAGGTCGATGCCGACGCTGAACCTTTCGTCACGAGTTCTATCGCAGGGGGGCGTTGGGGTCATACCGACATACTGCAACTTGCCTGTTTTTGTAGATATTTTGGCCGGCGAGTGAGAATCACAGACCCACCGCCGTCTTGCGGATGATCTGCCGAAACGACTCGCTGGTGGTCGCCCAATCCACCACATCAACCTTGAAGGGAAGTTCCGACTCATCAAAGTCGTTTTCAAGCAAAGCAAGCTGTCTGAGGTCAAGCGGAATGTCGCCAATAACGGCAAGATCGAGGTCGGAAAACTCTTTGGCGTTCCCGGTTGCGCGGGAACCGAAAACCCAAACCTCCCGGTCGGGCAGATTCCTGCGCAGAATGGCCCTGATCGTTTCAAGATGTTGTGGGGCCACGTCGATCATGGGCGTGGCATCTTCTCGGTCAGCCTGTCGATCAGGTAACGCGCTTCCTGTAGAAATTCCGGGACGATACTGAATACTTCACGGGCCTTTTCCTCATCATAGGTGTGACTAGTGGAGCCGCGCGCCTTACGGTAGCGCACCCAGGTATCCCAGCCTGACAAAAGCAATCCCTGTTCACTACCGGTGCGAATAAGCGTCTGGAAAGACATGCCATCCACCTCTTCGGGGTTGGGCAAGGTAGCCTCAAGATAGCGCTTGAGCATCTTCCAGGAGATCTCATAGGTGTATTCAAACCGCTGGATCACGCCATCCCGCAGCAACTCGCTGTCTGGCGATGCCTGCGACTCCCGCAATCCTGCATCCAACTGTGCGATCGCCTTATCCAGTGATTTAAAGTCAAGAACTCCCATAGGACTGGCCCCTTCGATGCATAAATAAGGTCACTTCGCCGCTCCTGCGCCCGTTGGGCTACGGCGGGCAGTGCAAAAAAAAGGCTCCGACTAGCATTATCATGCCAGCCGAAGCCTTGGCGAAGGCTGGTGGAGGTGCCGGGAGTCGAACCCGGGTCCGAAAGTCATCCACAGAAGGCGTCTACATGCTTGTACCAGTTTTTGATTTAACCCCCTGAAACTCCACTGGCCGGGATTTTCAGGAAGCGGTCCTGCTAAGGTTTCGCTTCAGATACGCAGGCTCTCTCATCGGCTATCCCACATTAATGACGATCTGTCCTTCCCAGCGGGAGTGAGTCGGCAGATCGGTAGCAGGTTATTAAGCTGCTACGGCGTAATTATAGTTATCGGCGTCTATAAACGCTCGGATTGTTTAACGAGCCACCCGAACCTCGGCATGCAACCTTTGCTTATTACCCCCGTCGAAACCTTTACACCCCCATATCGGATCCGGAAAAAGTCCATCTGCTGTGTTATGCTCGGCCTTCGTCGTTACGACGTACCTTACAGGTACGACTCACTCCTCTTGCCTCTCAAGCCTTGCATCTGGAGCTTTTTGCGAATCCTCATCCTCTAAATCCGGAAAAAGTCCATCTGCTGCGTTACGCTCGGCTTTCCACTCTAAAAATACTGCTGAGGAAACCTTCTGGTTCACCCGGCTTACTCCCTGCTTACACTTGGTAAGCGTCGGTTGCTATGCTTCGTGTGACTTCCAGAATGACTTCCTCAGTAGGCCGTGCTATCTACTCAGGATTTCTTCTTACTATCTGCTACTTCCTTCTAATTCAATATAACACTTTATTGAGCGCATTGCAAACCGGCATCACCCGCGGTGGCGCTCCTTGAGCGCCTGGGCAAGCTCACGTTTATGGTCTTTTTGTTTCAAATCCTCGCGCTTGTCGTACAGCTTCTTACCCTTTGCCAAGCCTAGTTCTACCTTTACCAGGCCATTCTTAAAGTAAAGCCTCAGGGGAACCAGGGCATAACCCCGTTCCTGGGTCTTGATGAAAAGCTTGCCGATTTCGGCCAGGTGAAGCAGCAGTTTGCGCGGCCGGTCAGGATCGTGGTTCTCGCGGTTGCCGAAATCATACGGCGGGATATTGAGGTTGTGCAGAAAGACCTCGCCGCCACGCACCAGGGCAAAGGAGTCGCCCATGTTGGCCTTGCCGGCCCGAAGCGATTTGACCTCGGTCCCTTTGAGCGATATCCCGGCCTCGAATTTCTCTTCGATGAAATATTCGTGAAAAGCCTTCTTGTTGTTGCAGATCAGTTTTTCGCCCATGGGACCGGATAGTAGCAAACTGTTGGGGATACTGCAAGGGAAGCCTATGGATTGAAGTCGACCCCGGCCAGGTAGACCTTTGAGACCACTGCGGCTTCAAGGAGGGTATCGGCGATGGTCTGCGCTGCCATGGATGCCGGGGTTGCAAGGATCTGGATGTCGGCCCGCTTGCCCTGCTCAAGGGTTCCGGCCCGCCCATCCAGGTGCAGAACCTTGGCGCCGCCAATGGTGGCCATCTCCAGCAGCTCTTCTGCGGTGAACATGCGGGGGTAGCGCTCATGGAGAAAGCGGATTTCGTCCCACAGGGAGAGGGAATCGTTGCTGGCCAGCGAATCGGTGCCAATGGCCAGTGGGATCCTGCTCCCCCTGAACAGCATCAGCGGTGGGGTCCCGACAACCAGCCGGTCGTTGCTGCGGGGACAGATCACCACGGAAACGCCACGGTCGCGCAGGATGCCGACATCCCCTGGGGTGACATGCACGCAATGAACGCAGGTGGTCATCGGCGTCAGGACTCCGAGGGCGTCGAGATAGGCAACCGGCGACATGCGCCGCGGCGGCGGCAGGTACGCTGCCCATCCGGCCATGGTGAAGATGTCCTCGGCAATCCGTCCGGTGGCGTCAAACCAGAAATCTATCTCATCGGACGATTCAGCGAGGTGGATCATGGTCGGCAGGCCGGAGGAATGGGCGAAGCCGGTCATATCCCTCATGAACTGCTCGGAAAGGGTGTGCGGAGTATGGGGAGAGACCCCGGGAACAAGGGCATCACCGGAAAATGACTCTATCGCCGCAGCGATTTCGGCCCTTCTCTCCTCGCATTTTACCGGGTCATGGCCAATGGCTTCGAGATAAACCCTGCCGGCTACCGGTAGTTTGAGGTAATCGGGGAGGTGCGTCAGGCTGCTCAGGATATCGCCGACAGTCGTTGTCCCTGCCGCGAGGGAGATTCTTGCCCCTTCGACAAGCGAATGGAGCAGTTCTTCGCTCGAAAGCCCCCTGCTGATCTTGACCACCTGCACAATCCAGTCAACATACTGCCTGGGCATGTAATCAAGCCCCTTGCGGATCTTCCACGAGGGGAAATGGGTTAGCTCCAGGTGGGTATGGGCGTTCACCATGCCGGGCATGAGAACGCACCCCGGGTGGTCTTCGACCGGCCAGGGGAATTCCCCCCGCAACTGGTCAAGGGTGCCGACAGCGATTATCTGCCCGTCACGCACGGCAACAGCACCGCCGACAACAGGCGCAGAGCCTGGGTTATAAAGGTATGACGCAGCAATGATCTTCATAATGAAAGTTTACCAGTGAAATAAAAAAGGGCAAACAGAATGATCTGTCTGCCCCCGAGATGCAAGAGTCTCAGCCCTCTTAAGTCATGTTCGTCCTGCGGAGCAACATTTTCGCTGCTGCTGAGCAGTTGTTCCGTCACAACCCTGACCGACACAGAGCTCCTCAATCTGCCGCAATAACGATTGAATCTCCGGTTGCTGCACGATTTCGCACTGTTCCTCCAGCACTGACTGCAGGATCTCCTCGGTCGTCAAGGGATTTGCCAGGACCACGCGCAGGACCGTGAGTTCACCATCATAGTGGTCGATACGCAGCCGTGTCCTGGAGACAAAGGTCTTGCCTGCTTCCCGCTGGTATTTCTGCAGTAACTGGCAGACCTGGTCAAGCAGAGCGTTGATCTCAACGACCTGTTCGACCGTTGCCTCAGCCAACGACTGTTGTACCGCCAGAGGGCAGTAGCGATAGGTGAGGATATTCAACTCCGGATCGCTGGTCAGTTCAAAATCGGGATGGTGTCGGATCATATCGGCAAAGGTTCGTGCCCGTTCAATCCCCATGTCGATAAGAAGCTCGTATCCCTTGCGACCGATGATCGAGAACCCGGCATGGACGAGCATTGCTTTTCCCGGCCGCGACCCTTCAAGGGTATGGCTGCCCAGATCCTTCGAGCCATGACGCAGGATATAGTTGGCATGATGCTCTATCGCCGACAAGGCGGTAGGATCCCGGAAAACGACCATCCCTGCCCCCATTGGGACATACAGCTGCTTGTGCGCATCAATGGTAATCGAATCTGCCCGCTCGATGCCGCTGAGCAGTGGGCGGTAGCGGTCAGAGAACAGGGTCGGACCTCCCCAGGCAGCGTCTACATGAAAATGGCAGCCCAGTTCCTGGGCAAAATCCGCCAACTTCTCCAGGGGATCGATGTTGCCGGTTTCAGTGGTACCGGCGATGCCGATCAGGGCCAGCGGCAGGATGTTCCGGTCCTGCAGACGCTGGCACTCGTCTCTCAGCAGCTTGAGGTCGACGCGGTTGTTCGCATCGGTCTTCACCTTGATCAGATTATCCCGACCGAGGCCGAGCAGATCGGCAGCCTTGCCGAATGAGTAGTGACCGCGTTCCGAGACCAGAACGGCAATCCCGTCTGCCCCGCGATGCTTCAAGGCAGCAGCAAGCCCTTCCTGGGCAATACCGCGGAAAGCCCCGTCAGGAGCAAAGAGCCGATTTCGCGCCACCCACAGCGCCGTAACATTGGCAATGGTGCCGCCGGAGCAAAAGGCTCCCAAGGCATGCTGGCTGTTGTGGATCCATTGCCGGTAAAAACCGTCATCGCGGCGATACACCAGGTGATGCAGCATGGCAAGCACCTGCCGCTCCATCGGAGTAAAGGCCTTGGAGGTTTCCACCTTGACCAGGTTCTGGTTGAGCGCAGTCATCAGCCGCGACAGGGGGAGCATGAAGTACGGCAGCGCCGAGGTCATGTGACCGACAAAACCTGGGGCAGCGGTATGGACCGAATGGGCGACCAGGTTTTCTTTGACGAATTCCGTGTATTCTGAAACGTAGGTAGGCTCTTCGGGAATGGCAGCGGAGGAGAACATCGCCTCGATCTCTTCCAGGTTTCGTTCGATGGCGACTATATGATTCTGCAAAAAACCGGTGACGTCATCGGTTATTGCCTTGTCGATAGCACCAAGGGTGGAATCGGGGGCTTCCGGCACAGTAAAGATCCGGTAAAGATTTTCCAGATTGGCACGGGCAGCGTCGCGATTCTTCGGCATTATCGTCAGTCATCCTCTCCGAGCAGGCAGTTGTCGATGAGTCTGGTAGCTCCGACCCTTACTGCCAGGGCCAGCAGCGTGCGATCATCTACCGTGGCGACCTTTTCCAGCGTCTCGTCTGCGCGGAGTTCTACGTAGTCGATGGTTGCGCTAGGTTCAGCCAGGATAATATTTTGGACCAGCTGCTTGAGGCGCTCTGCATCCCGCTCTCCAGAATGATAGGCAGCGCGAACCGACTGCAACGACCTGCTGAGGCAGAGTGCGCTTGTCCGCTCCTCCGATGACAGGTACTTGTTGCGCGAGCTCATGGCCAGGCCGTCCTGCTCGCGGATGATCGGCATCCCGACAACTTCCACCGGCATGTTCAGGTCCACCGTCATCTGCCTGATGACCGCGAGCTGCTGAAAATCCTTCTTCCCGAACAGGGCAATATGAGGCTGAACAATATTGAACAGCTTGCAGACCACGGTGGTGACTCCGCGAAAGTGCCCCGGCCTGCTGGCACCACAGAGTGGCAGCGTCAGTTCTGCCACATCCACAAAGGTCTGGTAGCCTGCCGGATACATCCCGACAGGAGACGGGGTAAAAACCACATCAACCCCGGCAGCAGCCGCAATATGGGTATCTCGCTCCATGTCGCGCGGATACTTGTCGAAATCCTCGCCAACGCCAAACTGGGTGGGATTGACAAAAATACTGAGCACCAGCAGGTCGCCGCGCTTTCTCCCCTCATGCAGGAGCGAGGCATGCCCTTCGTGCAGGAACCCCATTGTCGGGACAAAGGATATCCTTTTCCCTTCCCCTCTGGCGGCAATAGCAAGGGTCTGCATTTCTTTTATGTCGGATATGATTTTCATGTCAGTTGAAGGAATGGGCCTCGGTCGGGAACTCTCCGCTCCTGACTTCGGCAATATAGGCGCTTACCGCGTCCGCTATCAGCGCCCGGCCGTCCGCATAGCGTTTGACAAACTTGGGGGAATATTTCTCACAAAGACCGAGGATGTCGTGCAGCACCAGAACCTGGCCGTCACACCCAGGCCCGGCGCCGATGCCGATGGTCGGGATGGTGAGAGCTTCGGTTATCTTTCGCGCCAGTTTCTGGGGTATTCCTTCCAGGGTCACGGCAAAAGCACCCGCCGCCTCCACAGCTAAGGCATCGGCCATGAGCCGGTCGGCCTGCTCCTCCTTTTTACCCTGAACGCGGTATCCCCCCATCCGGTGGATCGACTGCGGGGTCAGGCCGATATGCCCCATGACCGGGATGTCCATCGAAGTGATAGCCCGGATGGTATCGGCCATGTTGGTGCCACCCTCCAGCTTCACTGCTGCCGCTCCCCCCTCTTTGATGAGTCGCCCGGCATTGAGACGGGCAGTGGGGATATCGACCTGGTAGGAGAGAAACGGCATGTCCGCCACCACCATCGCCCGCGGGGTGGCCCTCATCACCGCCCGGCTGTGATAGATGATTTCGTCAACAGTAACCGGCAGGGTGTTCTCATGACCGGCAACCACAACCCCCAGGGAATCGCCGACAAGAATGACATCGATGCCGCAACCGTCCATAATCCTGGCTGTCGGATAATCGTAGCAGGTGAGTACGGTTATCGGTGTCCCTTCGTCCTTCATCTTCTGAATATCAAGTATGGTTACCTGCTTGCGCATTGTGCCCCAAAAAAAAACGCCCTCCGGAACAGAGGGCGTTTTCCATGCGCACGAGGTAGAATCCTCGAAAAAGTCGCTGGCTATTGCCTCCCGTCCCGGTTCAACTCTGAATCCAGGCGGTATGAAATATAAAAACAGGTGAGGGTTAACAGCTCCGCTCCTGTAGCGGGCCTTGCCTCACCTGTTTCGATTTAACATAACAGGGTTATACCTGTCTACACTTTTTATTATTCGCTGAACTCTTTCATCATCTCCAGTTCTTTCACCACGGCAACGCTTTCACTGCGGCGTTTTTCCAGATCTTCGAAGATTCCCAGCACCATCTTGCCCACAGACTCTACCGCATGCTTTATCTCTTTGCCATCGTCTACCTGGCGCCCGGTGGCGCCAGCCATCTCCTGGGTCATATCCTTGATGGTATTGACTGCCCTGAGGATGTTGCGGGTAGCGTTGGCCTGTTCCTTCGAGGCGGTAAAAATCTGGGTGGTCATCGTACTGACATCCTCAATGGAGCGGGTCACCATTTGTACGCTTTTGGCCTGCTCCTCTGTGGAGATCCTGATCTGGTTGGTCATATCCATGGCCTGGTTGGAGCTTTCGAGAATAACCTTGAGCGATTCCCCGGTTTCCTGGCCGAGCATAACCCCTTTTTGCACCAGATCCTTGGTCAGCGTCACGTTGCTCGCCGCTGCCCGGGACTCGGTCATGATCTCCTCAACGATTCCGGTAATCTCACCGGTCGATTGACCGGTCTGTAGCGACAGATTGCGGATTTCGTCGGCAACAACGCCGAAACTTTTGCCGTACTCGCCGGCTTGGGCGGCAATAATCGAGGCATTAAGGGCCAGCAGATTGGTCCTTTTGGTGATGTCGTTGATTACTCCGACGATCCCTTCAATTCGGCTGCTGTTTTCGGCTAGCCGCTTGATCCCGGCGTATGACAGCTCTACCGAATTCTGAATCTCGGCCAACGAGGCAATCGTCTCTTCGACAATGGCGCTGCTTCGATCGGCTTGCGATTTTACCTGACTTGACACCTTGTGGGAAACTACCGTGTTCTTTTCAACCGTGAAAAGGGTCGCATTAATCTCTTCCATGGCCGAAACCGATTTTTCTACGGTCTCGGACAAGGCATCCAGATTGCGACTCACCTGCTCGATAGCGACTGAAATCTCACCGACCGAGGCGCTGGTGTCATCAATGGCGGTCATTACGTTTTCTGCGGCCCCGGCAATATGGGCGGTATTATCGCTGAGAGAATCGACATACCCTTTGAGATTGATCACTGTTTTGGAATGGCTTTCCCGATTTTTAAGCAGGGCGGCAAAGGTATTGCCCAGCTCCAGGGTAAGGGTATCAATCGATTTGACCAAGTTGATCCTGGTAAGAGAGGATGCTGCCTGATCGGCAAAAAGTTTAACGGTGTCCAGATCCGAGTCGTTCAGGGGACGCTTGCTGTGCTTGTTGTCGACACCAAAGACCCCTACCGATTCGCCTTTGATGATTATCGGACAAAGGATGAAACTTTTGGACCTCAAGGGCTCGATGGTATCATAGGGTGGCTTGATCTGGTATTCGGTAGGATAGCTTCTCATGTCCTCCACGAGGAACGGCTTTTTCTCCACCATACATTTATAGATGATCCCTGCTCTTTCATCAAACGGCAGAACTGCTGAATGCGGGTCAAACCCTTCAGTGCGGGCATTGACCGCAAACCTGAGCGTAGAGTGAAGTTCATCGGCAATCAGGATATTGACCCGCTCATAGCCCAGCACTTCGCTCAACCCCTCGGCACACAGTTTTAAAACTTCCTGGGAATCAATGGTCTTCTGGATCCGGCTGCTTATCTGGTGAAAGCTCTTGATGCTGTTATCCAGAGCCTTGAAGCGGGTTTCAAAAAGCTCTTTTTGCAGGACTATCTTTTTATTCAGATCCTCGGTCTCATGCTTCTGCTCCTTGAGTTCGTCGCTGTTGCGACCGACCAGATAGCCAAGCCCCCCCATGACGGCGCTGGTGCCGAAAAACATGTAAATATACAGAGATATCTGCTCCGAACTCCGGGAAGCGTCTTCGTAAATGCGGACAAAAAACGACTTCGATCCGTCACCGAAAAAGATGGCACTAAGAATTGCCCACATGATCGGGGCTCCCACGCCGAACAGGATTCCCATTATCAGATAACGCAATGATTTCGAATAGGACGCGTCGCTATTTTTCATAAGACGGAGTGAACCTCCCGAATATTTTCAATTTAATGTCTGATGATGCGGGCTCCAGATCTCTGCTGTATCGATCCGGCACATATCCAGAATCGCTGTGCTAAATGTACATTTCGGCCCGGCAAACGGAAACTGAAGCCACAGTTAAGGGAACACATCAGCCTAGCGCCCCAGCATTATCCCCAGTTCCTCAGCAGCATTGACCATCTGGCCCCGGGGGTTTACCAGTTTAAGCCGGCGAACCGCTTTTTCTATCTTGACCGAACGGATCTCTGTCCCTCTGAGACAGACCATCTCCCCGAAAATGCCTTTCTCTATAAGTTCAAGGGCCTTGATGCCGAAGCGGCTCCCCAGGCAGCGGTCAAATGTTGACGGAGAGCCGCCGCGCTGCAGATGCCCCAGTACGGTAACCCGGGAATCCATGTCGAGACATTTGCCAATCCGTCGCGACACGTACTCGCCGATGCCCCCAAGCCGCTCAACCTGGTGGCGCAGGTCCGGGCCCGACTTTACAACCCTGTTGCCCCCCTTTTCCATGGCACCCTCAGCAGCGACAATAATACTGAAACGGCTCCCCCGCGATCTTCGCCGTTCAATGGACTCACAGATTTTTTCAATCGAAAAAGGGATCTCCGGGATGAGAATAACGTCAGCCCCTCCGGCAATTCCTGATTCGAGGGCAATCCAACCGGCATAACGCCCCATGACCTCCATCACCATGACCCGGTGATGACTCTCTGCCGTTGAGTGCAGTTTGTCGAGCGCGTACGTTGCTGTCTCCAACGCCGTGTTATACCCGAAGGTGACGTCAGTCTCAAGCAGATCATTGTCGATCGTCTTCGGGACGCCGACAACCGGCACCCCCTTGCGCATCAATTCCAAGGCTATCGTTAAAGAGCCTTCGCCACCGATGGCAACAAGGGCATCAATGCCGGCACGACTGATGTTATCAACCACTCTATCCGAAATATCGACAATCTCAAGCTTTCCGTCTTTTTCGACTGGGTAGGAAAAAGGATTGCCGCGATTGGTGGTTCCGAGAATCGTGCCTCCACGAGGGAGTATACCCCTTACCTCGTTGAGCCCCAGTGGCCTCATCTTGGATTCTTCAAGCAGGCCGTCAAAACCGTCTTCAATGCCAACGACTTCCCAGCCCCGCTTGAGAATTGCCCCCTTTACCAGAGCGCGAATAACCGCATTCAGGCCCGGGCAATCACCACCGCCGGTTAAAATACCAATCCGCTTAGCCATTTATCCTCCCGAAATATCTACATTAGCTGCGACAGGCAATGGATCAACGGCTAAAACGTTCCAACGCCACTGCTGCCGCCCCCAATACACCAGCATCATCATTAAGCTCACCTTTGATTATTGTCACCCCTGCGGCCGAAGGCCTGTATGCCCGCAGGTCAATCTCTGCCCTCATCGAACTCTGCATGAGAGCAAAACTGGCAGCAACTCCTCCGCCGATGATAATCGCGGCAGGGTTCAGCAGGTTTACCACAGCTGCGGCAGCAGCCCCGAGATAGCGGCCGGCATCACGGAAAAGAGCTATTGCCTGGGCATCGCCGGCAGTGGCCAGGGCCGCAAGGGCTTCCACAGAAGCATCTCTGATCATAATACCCTGCTCCCCGGCAATTGCCAGTAGAGCAGTGGCGGATGAGTACTGCTCGACGCAGCCGTGATTGCCGCAAGGACACGCTCTGCCATCTGGAACCACTGTTAAGTGACCAAATTCCCCGGCAAAACCGTCGACGCCGGTCCAGAGGTTCCCGTCAAGGACCAGCCCTCCGCCAATGCCGGTGCCGATGGTAATCATGATAAATGTACGAAACGGGCGACCCGCGCCAAAACGGTGCTCGCCGCAGGCAGCGGCATTGGCATCGTTGACTACAGCAACCGGCAGGCCGGTTACGGCCTGGAGTTCAGATTCCAGGTTCAGCCCTGCGCAATGCTGAAGGTTGACCGACGAAAGGATCTGCCCCGATGGAGCGATAAGGCCGGGCATGCCGATGCCGACACCGGTCAAGCTGCCTGCGCCACTCAACTCTGTGGCCATGAACCCGACATTCTCGTTGAGTTTGCTGAGAAAGGCTGCCCGGTTCATCGGCGTAGCAATGCGTCTCCGAGCCACGATTTCACCATCAGCTCCGACCAGGGCAAACCTGAGATTTGTCCCGCCGACATCGATCCCCACGACATAGTGCTGGTTCGCCACAGCTACGACCCTTCCCCGGCATGAGCTGCAAAATGCGGCTTGAGACGCTTGTAAGTTGTCACTAAATCCTCAGGGATCACTCGTGTTTCTGCGGTCACAGCCATGTAATTGGAATCACCGTTCCACCGCGGCACAATATGATAATGCAGATGCTCTTTCACCCCGGCGCCGGCAGCCAGACCGAGGTTCATACCGATATTGAACCCATGGGGAGCATATTCAGCGTTAAGGACATTGCATGACAACCGGACCATCCTGGCAAGATCGAGCAGTTCCGTATCATCGAGGTCATTCATGGTTGCGGTATGCCGGTAAGGAATGGCCATCAGGTGCCCACTGGTATAGGGATAGATATTGAGAATAACGAACGAGGCGCGTGATCGAAACAGCACCAGCCGCTGTCGGTCCTGTTCCAGATCATCGCCGATGCAGAACACGCAATCTTCAGATTTCGCCCCGGCAATGTATTCCATGCGCCACGGGGCCCAGAGCCGCTCCATTCGTTCCACTCCATATATTCAGTAAAATGACTCCGGCAGTTGAAGATAAATAGTAACGGAAAACTGGTGTTTGACAACCGTAAGAAGCAGTCTATAACTGCTGATAGATGAAAACTTTTTGTGTTTTACTCTGAATAAACCTTGACATAGCCTTGATTATGGAAATAATGTAAAACGACTTTTGATTGGTGGCGGTATCGCACAAGATCCGCACCCAACTACCTTAACATCCAATTTTACTCTAAGTAAAATACAAGGGGGTAACAGAATGGGAAAAAGAGAAGATGCATTGGATTATCACTCCAGTGGCCGCAAAGGGAAAATAGAAGTTATTGCTACGAAACCGTGTCTCACATCCCGTGACCTATCGCTCGCCTATTCTCCAGGCGTAGCTGAGCCATGCCTGGAAATTGAAAAAAATCCCGAAGACGCTTACAAATATACAGCCAAGGGTAACCTGGTGGCGGTTATTTCCAATGGAACAGCGGTTCTGGGGCTCGGCAACCTGGGCGCACTGGCCGGCAAACCGGTCATGGAAGGGAAAGGTATTCTTTTCAAGCGCTTTGCCGACATAGACGTCTTTGATATTGAGGTTGACAGTGAAGACCCGGAAGAAATCATCAAGTTCTGTCAGCTTATAGAACCTACCTTCGGCGGGATCAACCTGGAGGACATCAAGGCCCCTGAGTGCTTTCACATCGAGGAAGAGCTGAAGAAGACCATGAACATCCCGGTCTTCCATGATGACCAGCACGGCACGGCAATCATCTCCGCCGCAGCTCTGACCAATGCACTTGAGCTCATCGGCAAAAAGATGGAAGAAATCAAGATCGTGGTGAACGGCGCCGGGGCATCCGCCATTGCCTGCGCCAACCTGGCCATCTCCCTCGGCGTAAAAGCAGAAAATCTCATTATGTGTGACACCAAAGGGGTTATTTACAAGGGTCGCACCGAAGGGATGAACAAGTATAAAGAACGGTTTGCCGTAGACACCACGCTGCGCACCCTGGAAGAGGCGGTAGTTGGGGTCGACGTCCTGTACGGACTTTCCTCGAAAGGCGCATTTACTCCTGACATGGTTCGTAAAATGGCAAAAAACCCGATCATCTTTGCCATGGCAAACCCGGATCCGGAAATTACTCCCGAAGAGGCACAGGCTGTCCGTGGCGACGTCCTGATTGCCACCGGCCGCTCCGATTATCCGAACCAGGTCAACAATGTACTCGGCTTCCCCTTTATTTTCCGCGGCGCCCTGGATGTCCGGGCATCATCCATCAACGAAGAGATGAAAAAGGCCGCTGTACGCGCTCTGGCAGAGCTTGCGCGCGAAGAGTGCCCTGATTCTGTTTGCCGGGCCTATGGCAACGAGAAATTCTCTTTTGGACCGCGATACATTATCCCCAAACCGTTCGATCCGCGGGCGCTGCTCCGCGTTGCCCCTGCAGTGGCGCAGGCAGCAATGGACTCCGGTGTGGCAAGACAGCCCATCGAGGACATGGAAAAATATGTCGAGCATCTTGAATCGCTCCAGGGCAAAGCCAAGGAAACCCTGCGCGGCATCATCAACAAGGCCAAGAGTGATCCGAAACGTATCGTCTTCCCTGAAGGTGACAACGAAAAGATCCTTAAGGCTGTACAGGTGCTGGTTGAAGAAGGAATCGCCCACCCAATCCTCATAGGAAACCATTCCAAGATTCGGACTGCCATTGAGGAGCTGGGGCTGGATCTTAACGGCGTGCCGATAGTCGATCCGGAAACTTACGCAAAGTCTGATGAGTACGCGGAAGAGCTTTTCCGGCTCCGCCAGCGCAAGGGGCTTACCCTGTCCGAGGCAAAGAGGATCATGCGCAGGAAATCAAGAACTCATCTCGGCTGCATGATGGTGCGCCAGGGGGATGCCGACACGCTTCTCGGCGGCATCGATACCCACTACCCTGAAACCATTCGTCCGGCCCTGGAAGTCATAGGCAAGCAGGAAGGGCTTTCCAGCGTCCACGGCCTGTATATGATGGTCTTCAAGAAAGGGATCATCTTCCTCGCAGATACCACGGTCGATATCGACCCAACTGCAGAAGAGCTGGCCGAAACTGCCATTCTCGCCGCGGAAAAAGCCAAGATGCTCGAATTCGAGCCCAAGGTTGCCATGCTCTCCTTCTCCAACTTCGGCTCAGTGCTCCATCCGGATACGGTCAAGGTGAAAAAGGCGGTAGAGATCGTCAAGCAGAAGGCGCCAGGTCTGGAAATAGACGGCGAGATGCAGGCGGATACCGCTCTGGTCCCGGAAATCCTTCAGAAGAACTACCAATTTTCGACTCTTAAAGGGTCGGCAAACGTCCTGATCTTCCCGGACCTCAACTCAGGCAACATCAGTTATAAGCTGCTTAACAGAATCGGTGGCGCTGATGCAATCGGTCCGATCCTGATGGGGATGAAAAAACCGATCCATGTCCTGCAGCGGGGTGACGATGTGCTCGACATCGTCAACATGGCGGCAATCGCCGTGGTTGACGCGCAGAACAGCTAATCACAATTATTCTAACTCCAGAATAAACTGTCGTATATAACCCCTCTTTAATCGAAGAGGGGTTATTTTTTATGAATTAAATTGATACTATTAGCTGTCTCTGATATATAAAAACGGTTTATGTGAAGTTGAGGCACACTCCCTTCTTCCTCGCAAATTCTTTTACCGCAAAACTCGACATTTGGAGTACTGATGAACAGGGTAATCAATCAATTTACCACCAGGGCAGAGACGTACTCTGCTTCTGCCAACTGGATATCCGATGAAAAACTAATCAATACCCATATTGAAGCCTGCGGGCAAAGATCAGCGGGACACCTGCTGGAGCTCTGTTGTGGAACCGGTATGGTAGGCAGAAAATTCTCTGCTGCCGGCTGGAATGTGTGCGGAATCGATCTGACCAAAGCCATGGCCGAAGAGGCCAACAGGTTTTTCCCCTGCATCTGTTCACCGGCAGAAGAGGTTCCTTTTCTGGATGGCGCTTTCGATGTCGTCTTGCTGCGCCAGGCTTACTTTCTTCTGGATAACGGCCAGAAGGTTTTGGAGCAGGCCCATCGGGTGTTGAAACCCGGCGGGTTTTTTGTCTTCAGCCAGACTGTGCCGTTTTCAGCGGAAGACACCCCGTGGCTGGAACATATTCATCGTACCAAGCAGGCCCAACTGCAACGGTTCTTTACTGAAGCAGACCTTGCCGAAGAGTTGGAGCGCACATTTTTTTCTGTGCGGGAAACCCGTCGCCTTATGGTAAGGGAAAACATAACTGGTTGGCTAGCCGCAGCTCCGGAACTATCTCCGGAGAAACAAACCGAAGTGTGCGCCCTGATTGCTGGCGCCCCAGAACCTTATCGCACTATTCACAAGGTCGAAGCAGTTGACGGACAGGTACTAGAAGACTGGAACTGGGTGATATTCACAGCAGAAAGAAAACCTGGCAGATGACCTCCTCACAGAACTCGCCGCAAACAATCTGCAGAATCGCAGCACTCCCCCTGCCACACGAAGCCGTACCAAAACTCACCACACCAATTGCACTGCTGGTCCCGCCATCTGTCTTTGTCGTACCCCGTGGCTGGGAATGGACACATAGCGCCCCTTTCGAAGGGCCGTCGATTCTGGCGGCATTGATAAAGGGACTGGGATATCCCTTCAGGCTTTTCGACCAGAGAGAATATTTTGACCCGGAAGATATCCGCGGAATTGCTGATGGGTACGACATTGTCGGCATCAGTGTCTGGGGTGACAGCTTCAGCTATGTTCGCCGTGTAGTAGAGATACTCAAGGAAGAGCGCCCCGAAAGACCTATTATCCTTGGTGGACCACTTGCCAGTGCCATCCCGGAACTGATGATGAAAACAACTGCGGCAGATTTCGTGGTGGCCGGTGAGGGAGAGCTGACCCTTACTGAGCTGCTGGATCACTTGACGGCGAACGAGTTTGCTCGCCCTCTTGATACTATCCTCGGCCTCACCTGGAGGGATGATTCAGACACCATACGGCACAACGCTCCACGCCCCCAGTTGACAGACCTCGACATTATCCCATTCCAGGACTTTTCAGCCTGGGATCGATTCAAAGACAAAGAAGTACCGGAGCTTTATCTCTCCTACTCCCGTGGCTGCGCATGCAACTGCACCTTCTGTTATCGCGCCTTCCCAAAGCTGAACTACAAGTCAGTCGAACGAGTCAAACGTGAGATAGACTACTACAGCTCCACAGGTTTCCGGATGGCATGGTGGAATGATCTCACCTTTGTCACCGACCGTACCTACGTTCACCGGCTGATGAAAACAATTTTCGAGCACCATCAGTTCCGCTGGACAGCATTCAGCCGGGTTACAGGACTGGACGAAGAGACGCTGGTTATGATGAAGGAGAACGGGCTGGATATTGTTCTCTACGGCATGGAATCGGTTTCCTCGTCGGTTCTAGAGAGTTACCACAAGGGAATCGCCAAAAGTGCCATGATCGAAACTATCCAGTTGCACCGCAAATGCGAAGTGAAAATCGGCGGGCTGTTCATCATCGGCGCTCCCAACGACAACCAAGAAAGCATGGATGAACTGGTTGCGTTCTGCAACGAATTCAAAGAGGTGACGAGAGTCAAGTACCTCTCTGCGCTGCCGGGGACAGCGTTCTACCGCCAGTGCCTGCGGGACGGCTTGATCACAGACGAGGTAAAACACCTGGAGTGGCTCTCCCTGGAGCAGTCAGTGGAAGAGGATATCGATCAGCCAGGATTCGTGAAATTCACGTCTCATCTGACCAGGAACGAGTTGCGTGCAATCTACCGTGACATCAATTACCGCATAGAAATTCGCCCCTACGACTACCGTATCCAGGACAACTTATTCCTGGACGAAGCTGAGAAATTCCGAACCAGAAAACCTTGTTAAATGGAGGATTGAAACAAATGACCCCCTTGAGGCTCTTGCTGTCAATTGTTGCAGCATTCTTCTTTATTGCCGCTACAGCGATGGCGGCCGATGCGCCGACAACTGTGCGAATAGCCTATCCCCAGGCCGGAACGAACATAAGCGCCCAAGTCGGAATGGTGCTCGAGAAGACCGACATCCTCAAAAAGAACGGTTTTGCACCCGAGATGTTCGCAATGTCCAATGGGCGTGACATGAAACTGGCGCTGGTCAGCGACAAGGTGGACATCATCATGACCAGCGAGGCAAATTTCGTGGTTCTGCTGGCAGAAGGCTTTGAATCATATGGAATTGCCTCCCTCGGTGAAGGGGGAAACATGGCCCTTACTGTCAAGACCAATTCCGGCATCGAGCGCCCGGATCAGCTGCGTGGCAAAACGGTAGGCACCATTTTCGGCACATCTCTCCATCGTCCTGCAATTGAATGGACCGAAGGGGTTACCGGCGTGAAGATCATCAGCATGCCGAACATAGGAGCACTGGTGGCAGCCCTGGAATCGAACAAGATCGATGCCGCAATGCTGTGGGACCCGCACCTGACTGACGGGGTAACTAAAGGGAGTTTCAGGGTTCTCAGACAGGAACCACTGGAGCTTATCGCCATTTCCTCAAAGAAGTTTGCCGAGAGAAACCCAGGTGCACTGGAGCGTTTCCAGAAGGGATTCAAGGAGGCGGTGTTTTATTTCGTCACCAACAAGCAGCAGGTAAACAAATGGTACAGCGAGGTATCAAAGGTTGACTATAAGCTAATTGACAAGGTTTCCCGAATCAACAGAAATTATGACAAAAAGCGGCTAGAGAAGATCGATATCAGGATCAGTCCCACTTTTATTGACAAGATGAAAAAGACCGGCGCCTTTTTGCAAGCCCACAAGATTACAACCAAAAACCCGGCCATCGAAAGTGCGGTCAGAAATCCTAAATGATCCTGCTTAGACGTTTATTTTTTATGTTCAGCCCCTTCGTCATCGCGCTGCTATTGTGGGGAGGTTTGTCGGCGGCAGGAAAGATCAACCCTTTCATTTTGCCCCCCCCGATTTCTGTCCTGCGGGCGCTTGTGGAGGCCCTGGCCTCCGGTGAGCTTTTACAGGGAACTATCTCTAGCCTGGGAAGGGTTGGAACCGGTTTCGGCATCTCGCTGATAACTGCCATCCCTCTGGGAGTGCTGGTCGGAAGCAGCCCTGGAGTTAGAAACTTTGTTGCCCCCTTGCTGAATTTTCTCCGGCCGATCCCTCCACTCGCCTGGATTCCGCTTGCCATCCTCTGGTTTGGGATCGGCAACGGCCCTTCATATTTTTTGACAATGATCGCATCGTTCTTTCCGATACTGACAAATACCATCACCGGGGTAGAAAACGTGTCCAAACAGCATCTGGCGGTAGCACACTGCTTTCAGGCCAGCAGGACTTCAATCCTCTGGGATATTATCATCCCCTCATCTCTACCGATGCTCATTTCAGGCGTCAGGACCGGTTTTGGCTTTGCCTGGATGGCGGTGGTGGCGGCCGAGATGATTGCCACCCGTTCCGGTCTGGGCTACCTGATTTACACCAGCCAGGATCTTTTGAAAACCGACCGGGTCCTGGTTGGCATGCTGGTAATAGGCCTGATCGGCATGCTGGCTGACACCCTGTTGGTATGGTTGCACAAACGCCTGGTCCACTGGGTTTGACATATGCTCTTACTTGACTGCGTAAACTTCCGATATCCTCACAAAAGGCATGGGAACGAACTTTCCCCATGGGTGCTTAAAGATATCTGCTTCAAGGCTGATGCCGGCGAGTTTGTTTCAGTGATAGGACCTTCGGGATGCGGAAAATCGACATTGCTGGCCCTTATCTCCGGACTGCTCCGACCCTCTGAAGGGCGAGTATTGGTTAACGGCACAGAGGTTACAGGACCCTCCAGGACGCGTGTAATGATCTTCCAGGGGCACCTGGTGTTCCCCTGGAAAAGCGCTGTGCAAAATATAGAGTTCGTGCTCAAGTCACGCGGGATCCCCCGATATGAACGTCGCGACATGGCACTCGATTATCTGAGCAAGGTACGACTTGAATCGTTTGCGGATGCTTATCCTCATCAACTGTCCGGAGGCATGCAACAGCGAATCGGCATTGCGCGAGCTCTTGCGGCCGAACCTGAAATCCTGCTCCTGGACGAGCCGTTCAGTTCACTGGATCTTGTCACCAAATGTGCCGTCATAGATGAACTCAAGGAAATCGCAACACAGATGCGGAAAACTGTGGTTCTTGTGACCCACAACTTGGACGAAGCCTTCTATATTGGCCATCGTGTGCATCTCATGGCAGCATCTCCAGGCCGCATAACAACTACTTTCGATCTAACTGAGGGCAAACCTGAACAGCTGCTAGCCCTTGGGAGATCACGCGAGTTCCAGGATTTCAAGGAACAGGTTTCAACAATTATGAATGGCCACCAGGAAGAAAGGATTCACCCATGAACAGGACACCTGATGAAATCCGACTGGCTACGCTTACTACCCACCCCCGGCCCTCTGCATCCCGTCCGGCTTTTACCATCGTGCTTCCCACCTCACCGCAGGTGCCAACCCCCAACCGCGAATTCCTGCTGCAAACCCCGACTGAAGGGATCAGCCATATTGCGACGGTAGCCAAGTTGGCCGGTTGGGATGTAAAAATCCACGACCTGCGATTAGGAGAAAAGCTTGAGGATGCCTGCCGGGATTCAGCGGCACGCGGGGGCGTGGTTGCCATGCCGACCTTTATCGACTCCTATCCAGATAACCTGGCTGTGCTCAACCAAGTAAAGAAACTCAACCCTCAGATCACCACCCTTTTAGGCGGCGCACTAATTTCCTCTCTGCCAGAGCCATTGATTGCAGCCCTAAAGCCTGACTACGCAATACTCGGAGAAGGCGAGGCCGCTCTTCTGGATCTTTTGGACCATATCGAAGCAGGAAAGAAGCCGGAAGAAGCCCGTTACATCAATGGCCTCGGCCTTTGGCTTGACGGAACCACTCAGTTCACCTCACCACGCACACAGCTTATGGACCTTGATGTACTGCCGATTCCGGATCTATCCCTGTTCCCCGGAGTACAGAAGAATCCTTTCATTCCTGAGCTCGGATTGACTACCTCCCGTGGCTGTTACGGCCGTTGCTCGTTCTGCTTCCTAAACATGCGCAAACTCTCCTACAAGAGCCCCGAGCGCTTCGAACTGGAGATCGCAGAACTTACCTCAAAACACGGGACCGGCTACTTCTACATCAACGATCTGACCTTTACTTCCGACCTGGAACGTACCAGCCGGATTTGCGATGTTCTGAAAAAGTACGGAATAACTTGGTCCTGTTCAACCCGTGTAGAGAAGATTAATCCGGAACTGTTGGCATACATGCATACCTGCGGCTGCCGAGATATCTGGTACGGTGTGGAATCGGTTGATCAAACAGTGCTCGACCTGGCCGACAAGATGACCCGGGTGGAAGAGATCGAGTATGCCGTTGCCGAAACAGTCAAAGCCGGCATCAAGGTGATGGCCAATCTGATCGTAGGTCTACCGGGAGAAAGTGTCGCATCGCTAAGGAAGATGATGGATTTCTGCCGCCGGAGTGAGGTTATTCCTACATCGATAAAGTACCTTACCCCTTTCCCCGGAACCAGAATCTACGATATGGCCGTGGAGCAGGGCTTCATATCCGACCATATCAACTACCTTGAAACACTGGCGCAGCGCAAGGTCAATGATGTAAATGACTCCATCATCAATCTGACTGAACTGCCGGAATCTGAGTTACGATCAGCCTTTGAGGAATTGATGAATATCCGCCGTGAACGCCTCAAAAATTTTTGACTCATTTACTCAAGAAGTTAACCTGAAAGTTCCCATTGTGTTATATTGGCTCGTCTTGTGCTACTAACTTCAAGTCTAATGAAAGTCAAGACAACCCATTTGTTGTGCGGAGCCTATGAACGAAGATTTGCTGGACCTTAACGCAGAAGAAACCGCCGCAGTGGTACGTCCTTTTTTCCCGAAAATGATTGCCATATCGCTGGCCCTGCACGTTATTTGCGCCATTATTATTGCCGGAGGTGGTAAAGGCCGCCCCGGCGATCCGACCATCAATTACCTCGACCTTACCATGTCCGAGCCGCCGGCTGCCGTCAGCAAACCAGCTGCTCCGCCACCAGAGTTGACGACTCCGGCAGAAGACGCAGTGTTGCCCAAGGCAGAAGAGACGCCACCGCCGCCCCCCACCGAAGCGGAAAAACTCCGGCAAGAGGCACAGAATGCCGTTAAAGCGGCGGCTGACCAGCCTGAAGCTATGCAGAAAGTCTCATTCGGCCTCGGTCTGCTCAATGGGCATTTCGGGACCATCGCCGATGGCCGGACCCTGAGAAACGACATGCGGGAGTACCACCTGTCGCTGCTCAGATCCATCAATGAAAACTGGTGGAGGAACGGCAACAAGTTCGAAGGGATGAACAGCGCTATCGTGAATATCATGGTGTCCCGCAGTGGCGAGATAATCAACGCCCAGATCATGCAGAGCTCAGGCAATCCCGCCTATGACAGAGTCCTGATGAAATCTTTGATTGATGCCGGGCCGTTACCGCCACTGCCGCCGCAGTACGAATCGCAGGTATTCACCGCTCCGATCAAATTCAACCCGCCGCTGACCCTTTTTGGCTCACCATCTGGATAGTCGGCGCTGACTATTCTGTGCAGTGTGGTACACTTGTGGCACCCCCTTTGAGGTGCCTCTATGAACAACCCGCAGCGCACTGCCATCCTTGAAGTAATGGACACCGTCTCTTCCAGCTACCTGCAAGGGAAGATCAGGGCGGTTAAACTCTCCTTCATCGCCATGCTGGCCGGTGGTCACATCCTCCTGGAAGATATCCCCGGCCTGGGCAAGACCACACTGGCCCTCACCATAGCCCAGGTACTCGGCCTCACCTTCGGCAGGGTGCAATGCACCAGCGACCTTCTCCCGTCAGACATAACCGGCCTCTCCATATTCAACCGTGACGAAAACCGCTTCACCTTTGTCCGCGGTCCGATCTTCAACAATATCCTGCTGGTAGACGAGGTAAACCGCGCCACGCCCAAGACCCAGAGCGCCATGCTCGAAGCCATGGAAGAAAGAAGAGTCACTGTCGAAGGCACGACCTACAGACTGCCAGACCCCTTTCTGGTCATCGCCACCCAGAATCCGACTGAACAGGCCGGCACCTACCCGTTGCCGGAATCACAGATCGACCGCTTTCTCATCAGGACCGGCCTCGGCTACCCTCCGGCAGAGGTCGAGTGCGCCATCATCAGGAAAGGCGGGATTCGCGAGGAGATCATGAATATCTCCCCTCTCCTTTCCAGCGATGTCATCCTTAGCACCAGAAAGGCGATCCAGGATGATGTCCAGCTTTCCGAAAAGGTGACCGGCTACATCATGCAGATCATCGCCGCAACGCGAACCAACCCGCTGGTGGCGGCCGGGATATCGACCAGGGGAGGTATCAGCATTGCCCAGGCTGCCAGGGTTCATGCCTTCCTGGAAGGCCGTGATTTTGTTGCCCCGGAAGATGTCATGGCGATCGCAGTGCCGGTTGGGGCTCACCGACTGGTACTGAAACCTGAAAATGAACATCTCGACAAGGAGGAGATCCTACGCGCGGTAATAAACGACGTCCCCGTCCCGCTGGCCTGAAAATTACCCGAGCCGGTGGCTTTTATATCGCAACTACGCTATTGCTCGGATTTGCTGCGGTAAATACAGGGAACAACCTGCTGTACCTGATTGTATCGCTGCTGCTCGGATTCATGAGCATATCAGGACTCCTGGGATGGCTCAATATTCGAGGGTTGGAGTGCGATCTCGCCTTAAATGATGAAATATACTGCAACATTCCCACTCTGGTCACCCTGACCATCACCAACCGCAAGCAATACCTCGACTCCTTTCTGCTCCATGTCCAGGCAGCCGGGGGAATACGCCTGCTCACTTCCCTCCCCAAAGGAGAAACAGGGAGTAGTTCCTTCATCCGGACATTCACTCACAGGGGCAGGCACTCATTTGACACGGCAATCATCTCCTCGCCATTTCCGGTCAATTTCTTTGTCCGGGGAATGATAGTCCCGATTGCCAGCGACATTGTGGTATTTCCAGCGCCGGCCACCTCCGGAGCAAGCCCGTTCAAGGCAGACAGCTCAGCCTATGGCGAACTCCTCGGCACTGACCGCGGACTTGATGGAGAAATGCGCACCATCAGCGATTATACCGGGGTAGAGCCGCTCAAGCAGATTCATTGGCGGCTTTCTGCCCGTCAAGAGTGGTTCAAGATAAAGGAACTCGCTACAACGGCACATGCACCGGTTATTCTCGATTTGACTGCAGAGAATAACCTGATGCTTGAGGAGAAACTATCTTGGGCAACGGCCCTTATCAATAAGGCCTGCCGAGAGAACAGAGAGGTAGGACTCCGGCTTTCTCAAGAAAGGGTTATCTCTCCGGATAAAGGGCGCAGCCACAGACTGCGGCTGCTTAGGGAGTTGGCGCTTTATGCTTAGTCCGGCCAGAATCATCGAGATTCTTGTGCTGCTCGCCTCAATTATCGGGATTCTGCCGCTATATCCGTACCTGGATCTTTTTTCACGGATTCTTCTTCCGCTGGCAGCGATCTCCGGACTGGTAGTGCATAACAAAGGGATCAGGCTGCCCACGATTGTCCTTACCCTGGCCTCTATCGCGATATTCTTTAGCTATGCGACACGCTTTGGCCATAACAATGTTGCTGCTCCGGCAGCCAATCTCCTTGCCTTGCTGCTGGCAATCCGCTTTATGGGCGAGCAGAGCAGCCGCGCCGCGCTCCAGGCGTGCGCTCTCTCGGTTTTCTGTCTCGCAGCGTCAACACTGTTCGCCCTGGACCCGATCTTTCTCTTCTCGCTGATCCTGCTCTCATTTTTTATCATCAGCACCCTGCTGCTACTGACTTTTCATGAAACTGACAAGGCAATCATGTTGAACCGCTTTGAACTGCTCTCACTCGGAAAGCTTGCTGTCTGGACGACCGGCGTCTCCATCCCACTGATGCTTATCTTCTTCATTATTCTGCCTCGCACCCAATTCCCGTTATGGAATGCCTTTGCCGGCAAAGGTCAGACAACCAGTGGCGTAAGCGATCGCGTAGAGCCGGGTAGATCAACGACCATCGAAACAAGCCTGGCAGTGGCTTTCCGTGCGGAAATGCCGGCTATCGACCCGGAAGCGCTTTACTGGAGATGCGTAGTCTTCAACAGATACAGTTCAGATGCGTGGGTTAGAGAGATGCCGCCCAGCAGAGAAATTGATCGGGCCATTGCCGGTAACAGGGTACAGCAGACGATCTTTTTCGAGCCCGGTAGTTCGAGATATCTGCCGGCTCTCGACCAACCGCTCCAGGTGCGTGCTCCTCGCGCAACCACCAGCGGCGACCTGGTTACCACGCAAAACCTTGGGGGCTCCAACAGGTCAAAGATTGAAGCCATCTCAACCCTCGGAGAGACGCTCAGAGTCACTAGCATCGACCGTGAGTTTTACCTCAGACTCCCCTCGGAACTCCCGCCAAGACTGGCTGCAGTGGCAGATGCCATAAAGGGGCGCGGCAAGAGTGACCTTGAGCTGGTGGCCCTGGCCAGAGAGTTTTTTATTACCAGCAGGCTGCGTTATGCAACCACTAACCTGCCAACCGGTAGCAACCACCTGGACAATTTCCTCTTTACGGCAAAAAAAGGGCATTGCGAGTTTTTTGCGTCATCATTTGCCCTTATCATGCGCAGAGCCGGAGTTCCTGCCAGAGTTGTGGGCGGCTACTACGGCGGCGTTTACAATCAGATCGGCGGCTATTTCGTAGTCAGTGAGGATACGGCACATGCCTGGGTTGAGGTATTCATCGACGGTGTCGGCTGGCAACGGGTTGACCCGAGCCGGTGGTCGGCAGGTTTTGCCGAAATCGGCGCCAACAGAAATAGAGGAATCTTGAGACGTCTCTCAACTCTGCTGGACACCTTTACCTATTATTGGCATGCGACAGTCATCACCTATGACCTCGGCAATCAACTCAGTCTCGCGAGAAATGCCGGCGCAATGCTGCAACAGATCAAGCTCCCACGGGCCACCTCTCGTACAATGCGCATGCTTGGCCTGGGGACAGCGGGCATAATTGCATTTTTTGTTATCTTGAAATTTCGGAAAGGCCGCTCTGCCAATAGAATTGCCCTAGCCTTCATCCGCTTGTCCGGATATGATTCCCCTCCCAAAGGGAAGGGGATCCTGGAGATTGCCACAGAATGGCATAATGAGGATGCGACACGTTTTGCCACAATCTATGCCGGGGCGATATACAGAGACCGCGGAATATCGAAAGCAGAGCAACGCGAACTGGCGGCCCTGCTCCGCAACTTAAAAGCTCTTAAATCAAAGGGTTGATGCTTGACATGCAACGGCTATTACATTACTTTTCATGACATTATCTATATTTCACGCCAAGCGACACCGGGTATGAATTGAGCTCAAAAAAAGAAAAATTTATCGAGAATGCCCAGAAGCTGATCATTAAAGGGCAATTTGAAAAGGCCGTCTTTGAACTGGAACAGGCAATAGCCCTTGATCCCGGTGATCTGAAAGTGCGTCAGAAACTTGCAGAGATTCTGATACGGGTCAATCGGCAGAGTGAGGCAATCTCTCATTACGAAACCATCGGCAAATCGTTCTCCAACAGCGGCTTTTATCTAAAGGCCATTGCCGTTTACAAGCAGATTCAAAAACTCGACCCGGAAAATACGAAAACCACAATCACCCTGGCAGAACTGAACGTAAACCATGGTCTTATCGGTAATGCCCTGGCCGAGTACAGCCAGGTAGTCAACGTCTACCTGAAATGCGGCAAACAAGCTGAAGCGCTGCAGTTACTTGAGCGAATGCTTGAGGTTGACCCGTCCAATCTCAACACCATGCTCAAGATTGCCGAGACATTGTTGGCTGCAGACAAAATCGACGAGGCATTCGATGGTTATTGCCGGCTTGCCCGACAGCTTTGGGAGCGCCCGGATAAGTCAGCTTACAACCGCTTAAATGATCGTATCAAAACCCTCTTCCCCGGCAAAGGGGACCCAATCCTCAGCTCTATAAGCGCCTTACTGGAGCGGGGCGAATCAGCAGATGCCTTTGTGCAGCTGAAAGAGATCATCTCCCTGTCTCCGGACAACCTCGCAGCATGGTATCTCATGGCTGATGCCATCCGCAACTTGGGGGACACCCGTCAGCTCAAGGGGGTTCTTGCAAGAATTTCCGAGCGGTTCCCGGCAGAAATCCGGGCAAAAGAGGAACTGATCACCCTGCTGATCACCTTTCAAGAGCTGGACAGCGTTCTTGACCTCCTGGACCAGTACGGAGCGTTTTTAGCGGAAAATGGTCATGCCGACCAAGTCGCTAATTATTATAACCAGCTTCAGGTTCTGGCTCCCCAGGATACACGTCCTGTTGCAGGACTTTGCCGGCTTTTTGAAAAAACCGGGGACAGCACGAGGCTGGCCGAAGCACAGGAGCTGCTGGCAAAACTGAATAAACAACCCGAAGCCATCGAGCCTGTTGACGAAGGTATCCAGCCGATAGAGGAAATGCCGCTTACTCCTGTTGGCCCTGACAGCTCAGATATCGGGCACTCAGAACTCTCTGAATCAATACCGCCGGAGCCGCAAGCACTCGAATGGGAAGAAGAGATCGATCTTGGGTTTGAAGAAGAACCGGAACCACAGACAGTAATTCTCCCGACTCCCATGGAAGTCGCTCCAGGCGAACCGGAAGTCCCAGAAGAGCTTCCTGAGTTTTTGCCAGAACTGCTGTCAACCGAACCTGAGCAACCATGGCAACAAACGACTGATACGGCACCTCTTGAAGCAGCAGAACCGGAAGTCAGCGAAGTGGAGCTCTCTCATGTTTTTGCTCCTGAGGAGCTGGCAGAGGCTTTAGGAGAAGACGCTGAACCTGAAGATTTGGAACCACCCGAAGATACTGTGGAGAGGGTCATTCTGACAATAGAATCACCGCTCCCGGTGGAGGCATTCCTTGAACCAGCCATAGTAGAAACCATGGAGAGCCCGGTAATTGAGCAGCTGCAGGTTTCCCCATGGGACGAGATAGCTGCAGAGGAACCGGTCACCGCTGATATCCATGGAGAGCAGTCTGATCTTGCCCCGGCCGACGAACTGATGGATCTTCTGGTGGGACACCTGGAATCCTTTGACTGGACTGCAACCGACAACAGAGTTGAGCCCCAGGCCCAAACGCTCCAGGCTGAAGAGCTTGAATTCGAAGTCCTTGCCGATGCTCATGATGAAAACAGTGAGCCGCCGTCGTTTGAGCTCGAAGACCTGTCGAGCTTTGCCGAGGCACTGTTCAGCGACGAGCCGGCAACAGCCGATGCCGCCGACGATTCGGAGCAGTACAGCCTGGGAAGCTTGATCAGCGCCTTCAGGAAGGGTGTAGACGAGCAGCTTGACGATAGCGATACCGAATCGCACTACAATCTGGGCATTGCCTACAAAGAGATGGGGCTTTTGGATGAGGCTATCCACGAGTTCCGTTCCGCCGGACGGGATCCTCAGCGAGCTGCAGACTGCATAGCCCTTCAGGGGTTATGCCTACGGGAAAAAGGCGATACTGAAGGTGCTGAGTCCGTTTTCAGGGCAGGACTTGAACTGCCGGTCCTCTCGAGCGAAGCCCTCCTGAACCTCAAATACGAACTGTCGCAACTGCTCGAACAGTCAGACCGCCACCAGGAAGCGGTGACAATCTACAAAGAGATCGTCAGGGTCAACCCATCCTACCGAGATGTATCCCTCCACCTGGCACGACTTTCAGATGAAGAGGATCTCGATATCCTGATCGAACTGCACGAGGAAGGTAACTGAACAAGGTGCATATTTATTTGTTCACTTGCAGAAATATATTCACTAGTGTTGAATAGCTGCAAAACCGCCACAGGTAATCGTTTGTAGCGTTTTATCCGTATACGGCACTGTATCCCAATTAAATACAAATCCCTTTTTAGATTCCTGCCGCTTAAACCCTCCGCCAAATCAATACCACAGCATTTCAACATGTTACACAATATAAATAATATTTAATGCATTACACTTAATCATGGCACATGCAGTGCATAATAAATATTAAAGCATTTAAATTGAACCACTTGAGGAGGACGCCATGAAAAAGTTAACTACTACATTATCCGCAACCGTCGCCGCCCTGCTTCCTGCCGCCACAGCTTTTGCAGCGTCCGGAGCCCGAGAAGATAACATAGGTTTCTTTGCCTGGCTGTTCATGGGGTTCTGCGGCATCATCATAGTCGGCCAGTTCGTACCAGCCATAATGTTGATGCTTGGCATGGCGCGCGGCCTGAAAAAAGGGACCGAGGCCAAAACCACCACCTAAGTCAAGTCACAAGAACAATTCCATCGGTATCCAGAAGGGTCGCCACACTGGCGGCCCTTTTGGCTATCGGCAGAGCACCTTCTCCCCTTCCCATTTAACTCATTTCCTGATAAACTCCCGCCATCAATAAACATGGAGTCATGCGATGAAATACATCAGTACCAGAGGCGGCATTGCGCCGTTATCCTTCCGCGATGCAGTCATGATGGGGCTCGCGACTGACGGTGGACTGCTGCTCCCGGAATCGATTCCGGCAATCTCTCGGGAAACCCTCGCTGCCTGGCAGAAACTGTCATACCAGGAACTGGCGTTCGCCATTATTTCCATCTATGCCGACGATATCCCTCCGGCAGACCTGAAAGCCCTTATCGACCGGTCTTATGCCACCTTCACCCATCCGGACATAACACCGGTAGTTGCCAAAAACGGGGTTGAGATTCTGGAGCTGTTTCATGGGCCGACCCTGGCATTCAAGGACGTTGCGCTCCAGCTCCTGGGGAACCTGTTCGAATACCTGCTCAAGGAGAGCGGCAAGAAACTGAACATCATCGGCGCCACTTCCGGCGACACCGGCAGCGCTGCGATCCACGGCGTCCGGGGCAAAGAAAACATCAACATCTTCATCCTCCACCCGCTGGGCAAGACCTCACCGATCCAGGCGATGCAGATGACTACCGTCACCGACCCCAATGTCCACAACATTGCGGCCCGCGGCACCTTCGACGACTGCCAGAACATCGTGAAGACGCTCTTTAACGACCTGGCATTCAAGGAGGAGTATTCCCTGGGCGCAGTCAACTCCATCAACTGGGCGCGGGTGCTGGCCCAGGTGGTCTATTACTTCTACGCCTGGTTCCGTGTTGCCGATCAAGGCAAGAAAAAGGTCGTATTTTCCGTACCGACCGGCAACTTCGGCGACATCTTTGCCGGCTATGTTGCCAAGCTGATGGGGCTGCCGATCGACAAGCTGCTGCTCGCCACCAACGAGAACAACATCCTCAGCCGTTTCATCAATGACGGCGACTACTCGCTGGGGCATGTTGTCCCCACAGTGTCGCCATCCATGGATATCCAGCTCGCCTCAAATTTCGAGAGATATCTCTATTACCTCTATGACCAGGACCCGGCCAGGGTAAGAAATGCCTTCGCAGAACTGGCCCGTGATGGCCGCATCAGCTTCAGCAAAAATGAGATGGATCGGGTCCGTGCCGAGTTCCTCTCCCTTTCAGTTAACCAACAGGAAACCCTCGACATCATCGCCAGGTTCCACAAAGAAACCGGCTACCTGCTCGACCCGCATACCGCCGTAGGGGTAAAGGCAGCGCTCGACCTTACCGGTCCGGATCAGCAGGCAATCTGCCTGGCCACGGCCCACCCGGCCAAGTTCGGAGAGGCGGTCACCAGGGCCACCGGCCAGGATCCACCTTTCCCGCCTTCACTGGTGGGGATCGACAAGCTTCCCAGCAGATGCGAGACCATGGATGCGGATCTTGAGCAGATCAAACAGTTTGTAAAGGAAAAGGTAAAGGCCCGCTAAGGGCCTTTACCTTAGCAGATGAAGATCGACTGGAACGCCATCGACACCGTGCTGCTCGACATGGACGGCACCCTGCTTGACCGCCACTTTGACGACCATTTCTGGGTGGAACATGTGCCCAGAGTCTGGGGCCGCAAAAACCGGGTGCCTCTGGACGAAGCCAAGAACAGGCTCCATGCCATGTTCCGCTCCCAGGAGAATACCCTCAACTGGACCGACCTCGATTACTGGTCGGACCGTCTCGGCCTGGACATCCCGCTGCTCAAGCTGGAAGTAGACCACCTGATAGCAGTCCACCCCGGAGTGATCGAGTTTCTGACCTTTCTAAGGCAGAGCAACAAACAGGCATGGCTGGTCACCAACGCCCACTCCAAGACCCTCGACCTTAAAATGAGAAAAACCAGGATAAGTAGTTATTTTAACGGGATAGTATCAGCCCATGACCTGGGACTGCCAAAGGAAGAGACCAGCTTCTGGGGGAAACTGCAGGAAAAGGTCAAATACGACCCGCTGCGGACCATGCTCGGCGAAGACAGCGAAACCAACCTCGGTACTGCCCGCGAATACGGCATCCGTTACCTGATCTACGTCAGCCGGTTCAGCTCAACCATCCCCCCGGCACCATCCCCGGAATACCACTCGATCCACTATTTCACCGAACTGATGCCGGATAGCCGGAATTGAGATTTTCCACTAACGAGGTCCCAATTATGAGCACCCGCGATCTGCCACCGGTCCATCCCGGCGAAATCCTTTTGGAGGATTTCCTGAACCCGATGGGGATCAGCCGCTACCGGCTGGCCAAGTCCATCGGCGTCCTCCAGCGCCGTATCGATGAGATCTGCGCCAGCAAGCGGTCGATCACCGCAGATACCGCCCTGCGGCTGGCCCGCTTCTTTGGCACCGATGCCCAAAGCTGGATGAACCTCCAGACCGAGTATGACCTAACCACCGCAGCAACTCTCAGCGAACGAATTGAGCGCGAAGTCAAGCCGTGGAAAGATGCGGCGTAATAAAAAGGGGACAGGCTTTATGAAGACCTGCCCCCTATCACTATCAGTTCGTGCCCATCATTTTTTCGACAACTTCCATCGATAGAAATACCCAAACCCGCCGCGATACATTGTCAGACTATAGATGTCGCCGACTTTGTATGATTTCCAATCCTTTAGGGGAACGCTTAAATGGATCTCCCGCCCCTCAAAGTGAACATACAAGTAGGTACTAGGCCCCATACGCCCCGAGGAATCGGCTTTTTTAACAATAGGACCTGACACAACAACCGGTTCGTCACTGCCGGTAAGGGCATTGGCAAAATTGAAGTATCCGATAGAGCCATAAGTTAACAATACCCCACCAAGCACAGGTGCAACAATTAGCCAGGCTTTTCGAAAAATGCTTTGACTAGCTCGTTTATTACAATAGGATAGTAGACAAAATAGAACCACAATTGGTGGTGCAACCCAGATGTATGCCATTCTTATGGCCCAATCGCCAGCCGCGCCTTCAGAGTCCAACTGTAATACTAAAACTACTGATAATAATAGAAGAGGTATAACCACCCTGAAAGTCAAGCCGTCCAGATCACCTTCCGTCAACTCTCGCCTTTTCAACCGCTGCCAGAAAGCTGACCAACACCACTTTTCTTTGGTTTCTTGCGCGAGTTCGTTGTCATTTGTGAGCCCTCTTAAGGGCTAGATCTTCATCTTTCATATTTTAAATTAACCCTTCATCTGTAACTTATTGACTGTTTTGTTTCTACACAAAAAAGGCGCTGAGGGAATCGATCCTCCAGCGCCTTTTTGCAGTAAATCATTACAACCCGATTACTCCAAATTATCTTCAATCCTGATCAGAATACTCTTGCCATTGATCACGTCGAAAGCGTCGATCTCGGCCAGGGCGGCGCGGATTTCGCTCTCTTTGGCCTCGTGGGTCATGATCACGATCGGCACCGTCTCGCCGGCGCTGCGCCCCTGCTGGATCATCGACTCGATGCTGATATTGTGGTTGCCGAGCGCCCCGGCAATCTTTGCCAGCACTCCGGGCTTGTCCTGGGCGCTGAACCTTAGGTAGTACTTGCTGACGATCTCGCCGATCGGCTTGATCGGCAGGGTGGCAACGCTGTCATCCAGGTAGCCGAGCGGCGCCGAGCGGCGTACCGCACCGGCCAGGATGCTCCGGGAGACCTCGATCACATCGCCAACCACGGCACTGGCGGTCGGGTCCATCCCAGCCCCACGGCCGATGAACATGACCGCGCCGACGAAATCGCCGGTCAAGCGAATCGAGTTAAAGACACCGTCCACGTCGGCGATCGGGTGGCCAACCGGGATCATGGTCGGATGCACCCGGACCTCGATCCGGCCGTTGTCCCGCTTGCCGATGGCGAGCAGCTTGATCTTGTAGCCAAAATCCCTGGCAAAGTTGATATCCAACGCCGAAACCGAGCTGATCCCCTCGGTGTAGATGCTCTTGAAATCGACCCGTGTACCGAAACAGAGCGATACCAGCAGGCTGATCTTGTGCGCAGTATCGATCCCCTCGATATCAAAGGTCGGATCGGCCTCGGCGTAACCAAGCTCCTGGGCGGTTTTCAGCACATCGCCGAAATCGGCCCCCTCCTGGGTCATCCTGGTGAGGATGTAGTTGCAGGTGCCATTCAGGATGCCAAGCACGGTCTGGAAATTGTTCCCAGCCAGATTCCCCTTGATTGCCGACAGCACCGGGATGCCACCGCCAACTGCGGCCTCGAATAGCACCTCAACGCCACGCCGGGCCGCTGCTGCGTAGATTTCGTCGCCATGAAGCGCCAGCAACGCCTTGTTGGCGGTAACCACATGCTTGCCATGCTCTATTGCCCTCATTACGAAGGTCCTGGCCGGCTCGTAACCGCCGATAAGCTCGATGACAATGGCGATCTGCGGATCGCACAGCACCTGGTCGACATCGGTGGTGAGTACGCCATCAGCCAGCTGTACCCCGCGATCCGTGGTAATATCAAGATCGGCTATTTTTTTCAGCACCAGGCGGGCGCCGGTCTTCTCAGAGATCAGTTTTTCGTTCTGCAGCAGAAGCTTGGCAACTCCGGCGCCGACAGTGCCGAAACCTACCAGGCCAACATGTATCTCTTCCATTTATTCCCTCACACTATAGCTTCGCCAAAATTCCATCTGCGGCGTTATGCTCAATCTATCGTCACTGCGACGTAGCCTACGGCTACGACTCATTCCTCAGATTTCTCAAGCCTTGCAACTGGAGCTTTTTGCTGTGCCATTTAATAGTTTAAGATTAAAAAGGTTTCTCCGGTACTGATGCAGCTATCTCGTCCAGTATGCCGTTGATAAAGGCCGGCGACTCTTCGGTACCGAACTTCTTGGCAATCTCGATCCCTTCATTGATCGTCACATTCCGCGGAATATCCTGGCGATGGATCAATTCAAAGGTGGCAAGCCGCAGGATGTTCAGGTCCACCTTTGACATCCGGCCCAGGGACCAGTTCTTCGATTTCTCCTCGATCAGGGTGTCGATCTCTTTCCGGTTATCAACCACCCCTATTACCAGCTGTTCCGTGAACTCCCGTATTGCCTGAGGCGCCCGCTGGCTCTCCCAGAACAGAGACAAACCGATGCGGATACCAACCGGGTTGAGGTCCAGCGCATAGAGGGCCTGAAGTGCCAATTCCCGCCCTTCTCTCCGAGCCCCCACTATTTAAGCCCCTTGAGAACATTGGCGGTTTCGATGGCAGTCACGGCGGCATCGAACCCCTTGTTGCCGGCCTTGGTACCGGCGCGTTCCACAGCCTGCTCAATGGTGTCGGTGGTGAGCACGCCGAACGCCACAGGACAGCCGGTCTGGAGGGAAACCTGGGCAACCCCCTTGGAGACCTCGGATGCCACGTAATCAAAGTGCGGTGTTGATCCACGAATCACGGCGCCGAGACAGATCAGGGCATCGTACTTGCCGGACTCAGCCATCGCCTTTGTCACCAGCGGGATCTCAAAGGCACCGGGAACCCTTGCCACCTCGATCTTTTTATCGTCAGCGCCATGCCTGATCAGGGCATCCAGCGCCCCTTCCAGCAGACGCTCTCCGATGAAGCTGTTAAAACGCCCAACCACGATGCCAAACTTAAGCCCCTTGGCGTCCAGGTTACCTTCAATGAATTTCGGCATATCTATCCTCCGGAAACTGCAATAATGTCCTCAGACATTCTCGATAAGATGTCCCATCTTGTCACGCTTGGTCTTCAGATACTTGATGTTGCTCTTGGTCGGCTCCACCTCTATCGGCACCCGCTCGACAATATCAATGCCATACCCTTCCAGGCCGACGATTTTCTTCGGGTTATTGGTCATCAACCGGATTTTCTTGACCCCCAGATTAACCAGGATCTGCGCCCCGATGCCGTAGTCGCGCAGGTCGGCCTTGAAACCGAGCGCCAGGTTGGCCTCGACCGTGTCCTGCCCTTCATCCTGCAGGGCATAGGCTTTAAGCTTGTTGATCAGGCCGATGCCGCGCCCTTCCTGGCGCATGTAGAGGACAACCCCCTTACCTTCCCGGTCGATCATCTCCATTGCGGCATGAAGCTGGTCGCAACAATCGCAGCGGCGGCTGCCGAAGACGTCACCGGTGAGACATTCCGAATGGACCCGCACCAGAACCGGCTCATCGCCATGGATCTCTCCCTTGACCAGCGCCAAGTGCTCCAGATTGTCGATATCGTTTTCAAAGGCGATCGCCTTGAAATCGCCGCCGTACATCGTGGGAAGCTTGACCTCGGCGGCGCGCCTCACCAGCGACTCGTGCTTGAGCCGGTAGGCCACGAGATCGGCAACAGTGCAGATCTTGATGCCGTGCTCCTTGGCGAATTTCCGCAACTCCGGAAGACGCGACATGGTGCCGTCGTCGTTCATGATCTCGCAAATCACTCCGGCCGGTTTAAGCCCGGCCAGGCGTGCCATGTCAACCGATCCTTCGGTCTGGCCAGCCCTAACCAGAACCCCGCCGGCCTTGGCGCGCAGCGGGAAGACATGGCCGGGACGGGCCAGGTCTTCAGCCTTGCACCCATCAGAGACAGCGGTCAGTATGGTATGGGCGCGGTCGGCAGCAGAGATCCCGGTGGTAACCCCTTTCTTGGCCTCAATGGAGACAGTGAAAGCAGTGCCGAATGATGAAGTGTTGCTGGAAACCATCAGCGGCAGCCGGAGATGGTCGCACATCTCGGCGGTCATACTGAGACAGATCAGGCCACGGCCAAACTTGGCCATGAAATTAATCGCCTCAGGGGTGATTTTTTCCGCTGCCATGGTCAGATCGCCTTCGTTCTCACGATCCTCATCATCCACCAGGATAACCATCTTCCCCTGGCGAATATCCTCTATTGCATCTTCTATCCTGGCTACAGGCATGCGAAGCTCCCGAATTCGTTTCTCAATTGGTCTTTATCTCACAAAAAGCCGGCTTGTGCAAGCGCCTCAAGGCTCAACCCGCCACCACTTCCACCCTTGCCGGTCAACAGGCGCTCCACATATTTTGCCAGGATATCTACCTCAATATTTACCTGGTCTCCGGGACGCCTCAGGTGCAATGTCGTTGCCTGTGCCGTATGCGGGATGATGTTTACCGAAAACCGTTCCCGCTCCACTTCGTTCACGGTAAGGCTCACGCCATCGATAGTGACGGAACCCTTGGCAACGAGATAGCGGCAATACTCGGCAGGGAGCCTGAAGTCAAAGACATGATTGCCGGAGATCTCTTTCCTGCCGGAAACCAGAGCAGTACAGTCCACATGACCGCTCACCAGATGCCCGCCCAGGCGGTCGGAAAGGCGCAATGCCCGCTCCAGGTTCACGGCGGAACCGGGCTTCAGCCGGTCAAAACCGGCAGCGCGGAGCGATTCCGGCGAGACATCAAAGGAAACAGTCCCGTCCCCCTTGGTAACCACCGTGAGACAGACCCCATTGATCGCCACTGAATCACCGATGGCGATCTCTGCCAGGGGCAGAGCAGTAGCCACTTCCAGGGCCGCTGCTGCGCCATGCTTTTCGAGACGGGCCACCCGCCCCACATCTTCTATCAGGCCGGTAAACATCGGTAATTCGGCTCTCCTTCCACGATAATGTCTGCTCCGCAGCGACGAACCGCAATGTTGCCGAGCGGCACGGCATCCGCCATCACCCCGGCCCCGCTGCCATTGAACAGTCCGATCCCCTCGCCGCCCACCAGTTTCGGGGCGTAGAAAAAGAGACAGCGGTCAATCAACTGATTATCGAGCATGGCACCGGCCAGGCCGGCCCCGCCTTCGAGCAGGATCGACTGGATGCCTCGGCCGCCAAGCTTGGCCATGAGATCCGGCAGATCAACCCTGCCGTTCTTTTCCCGGCAGGGAAGGACCTCTGCGCCAAGCGCCTCTATGGCTCGGATCTTCGCCGGATCGTCCGCAATGGTGGCAATAAAAGTCCGCGCCCCTGAATCAACAGTTAACACCTTTGCACTCAAGGGAGTTCTCAGCTTGCTGTCGATGATTACCCGCTGCGGGTCGCGCCCCCCCCTGATCCGGCAGGTAAGCTGCGGATCATCGGCCAGTACCGTGCCGATGCCGACCATGATGGCATCGCTCTCGCCCCGTAGTTTATGAACAAGCCTGCGCGAGGCCTCGCCGGTCACCCACCGGGAATCGCAGGATGCAGTAGCGGTCTTGCCGTCAAGGGTCATGGCGCTTTTCAGGGTAACAAACGGGAGGGTTGTGGTGACGTGTTTGATAAAAGGTCGATTGATGACCCGGCATTCTTTCTCCAGAACGCCGATGGTTACCTCTATTCCGGCAGCTCTCAGCTTTTCAATGCCGCGGCCGGCAACCTTGGGGTTGGGATCGACCATGCCGACATAAACCCTGGCGACTCGAGCTTCGATAAGCGCATCAGCGCACGGCGGAGTCTTGCCGAAGTGGCTGCACGGCTCAAGGGTTACATAAACATCGGCGCCTTTGGCCAAACCCACGGCATCCCTGAGGGCATGCACCTCGGCATGGGGGGTTCCGGCGCGCCTGTGCCAGCCCTGGCCTATTATCTCGCCATTACGTACGATGACGCAGCCGACTGCAGGATTGGGCGAGGTCTTGCCGATTCCCTTACGGGCAAGGGACAGGGCACGCCGCATGAACTGTTGGATATCCGCCACGTCAAAGCTCTCGGTGAAATAATGTGCCATGCAAAGAACGGTACTGGGACGGCATTCGGTCCGTCATGCTACTTTTTCAGAAGGTCCTGCAGTTCTGCCATGAATTCGTTGATATCCTTGAAAGAGCGATATACCGAGGCAAACCTGACATAGGCGACCTGATCGACCTGGTGAAGCTCGTTCATCACCCACTCGCCGATCATGGTGCTTGGAAATTCCCGCTCGCCGCTCTCCTGAAGCCTTGTTTCCAGCCGGTCCACCATCTGTTCGATCTGTTCAACCGATACCGGCCTCTTCTCGCACGCCTTCTGGATGCCGCCGATCACTTTCAGGCGATCAAAGCTCTCCCGGCGGCCATCCTTCTTGAGCACCAGGGGCAGGATGTCCTCCACCCGCTCGTGGGTGGTGAAGCGCTTGCCGCACGACTCGCACTCGCGGCGGCGACGAATGGTCGACCCCCCTTTGTCCGGCCGGGAATCGACAACCTTGGTGTCGTGATAGCTGCAAAAAGGGCATTTCATGACTCTTCACCTGCGGCTTCAGCATCGAAGCGATCCACAATGACTCCTGATTCAGCTATCATACTGGCGGCAAGCTGGTCTGAATAGCCCTCTTCGTAAACCACCCGCTTGATGCCGGCATTTATAACCATCTTAGTGCAGATAATGCAAGGCATTGTTGTCGAATAAAGAGTGGCCCCTTCAATGCTGGTACCATGCTTGGCAGCCTGGATAATGGCATTCTGCTCGGCATGGAGCCCCCGGCAGAGTTCGTGACGCTCTCCGGACGGAACCCCCATCTGCTCACGCAGACAACCGACATCCAGGCAATGGGCCACCCCTGAAGGGGCGCCATTATAGCCGGTTGCCAGGATATTCTTGTCTTTCACCAGAACCGCCCCGACCTGGCGCCGCAGGCAGGTGGAACGCTTGGCAACAAGGTGCGTTATTTCCATAAAGTATTGATCCCAGGTGGGACGAGCCATGTGTCACTCCGTCGAATGCGCGTTTGCGCAAAGTTACCCGATAATCGGCAACAGGTCAAGGAGAGACGGCTCAGGCGACTCTTGACAGCACTCGGGCCATGAAGGCATACTCACCCGATATGAATCCTTACACCTTGATCGAAAAATACTTTCCTGACAGCAATGCCCGCACCATAATACTAGAGCACAGCCGACTGGTCGCACACAAGGCGCTGCGTATTGCCCAGTGCCTTGCGGCTGAGATCGACCTTGAATTTGTCGAGCAGGCGGCCCTGCTCCATGACATCGGGGTATGCCGGATATCCGCCCCTGATATCGGCTGCCACGGTGCGGACAATTACCTCTGTCACGGCATCCATGGCCGCGCGATCCTCGAAGCAGAGGGGTTTCCTCGTCACGCCCTGGTATGCGAACGCCATATCGGCGTCGGACTGACTGCCGATGAAATACTAACCCGCAATCTGCCGCTCCCGGCCCGCGCCATGGGCCCGACGTGCATTGAAGAAGAGATCATCTCTTATGCTGACCTGTTTTACTCCAAGACCCCAGGCAAACTGACAACAGAGAAGAGTGTCGAGCAGGTTCGCTCCGGACTCGCCAGGTTTGGCGCCGAAAAGCTGGTTATCTTCGATCAGTGGCTGGAGCGGTTCGGCAACCCGTGTTTACCTTGTGGATAAGGTTATTGGAGATCACCTTCTTGTACTCCCCTGTTTTTGATGTATTTTTATGATTAAACTGAACCGGAGTGAACCGTGGCCACTAACAGCAACGACAGCAATGACCGGATCCGCAAAGCAAGCGAGTTCATCCCGAAGCTGATCTCTTCGATGGAGAATGTACTGGTCGGCCAGCACCAGTTGATAGAGCGGCTGCTGATCGCCCTGCTCTCCAACGGGCACATCCTGATCGAAGGGGTTCCGGGGCTGGCCAAGACCACGGTAGTCAAGACCCTGGCCGGTTTGATCGACGCCAGATTCCAGCGGATCCAGTTCACCCCGGACCTGTTGCCGGCCGACCTGATCGGCACCCAGATCTATAATCCGCGCGACGGCCACTTCTCAACCAGAAAAGGGCCGATCTTTGCCAACATCGTGCTCTCCGACGAGGTGAACCGTGCCCCGGCCAAGGTCCACAGCGCCTTGCTGGAAGCGATGGAGGAACGTCAAGTAACCATCGGTGAGTCCACCTATCCGCTGGACGACCTGTTCATGGTGCTTGCCACCCAGAACCCGATCGAACAGGAAGGCACCTACCCGCTCCCCGAGGCGCAGATGGACCGGTTCATGCTCAAGATATCAGTAGACTACCCCTCATGGGATGAAGAGCGGGAGATTATCAGGCGCTCGGCCCGTACTGCCAGAACCAGCGAGACAGAACCGGTAATCCATCCTGCCGATATCCTGCGGGCACGGGCAGCTGTCGATGAGCTGTACCTGGACGAGAAGATCGAACAGTACATCCTCGACATTGTCTTTGCCACCCGCGATCCGTCCCGCTGCGGAATGGAGCGGCTCGCGCGCTACATCGACTTCGGCGCCTCCCCACGCGGGAGCATCTATATGGCCATGGCCTCCAAGGCGCTGGCATTCATCCGCGGCCGCTCCTATGTGGTGCCTCAGGATATCAAGGAAATTGCCCCGGATGTCCTGCGTCACCGGATCATAACCACCTACGAAGCGGACATTGATGGCATGACCACCGATTGCCTGATTGCCGAGATTCTGGCCAACGTCAGGGTCCCCTGATCATGAAGGCTCGCCAGCAGACCACGCCAACTGAGCATCCTTTCAGTCATCTTAGCGTCCGAAGCCTGCAGATCAAGGCGGCGCACCTTGCCACCGGAATCTTTGCCGGAGAATACCTGAGTGCCTTTCGTGGGCGGGGCATCGAGTTCGAGGAAGTGCGCGAGTACCAACCGGGCGATGATGTCCGGACCATCGACTGGAATGTTACGGCCCGGCTTGACCGCCCCTTTGTCAAGCGCTTTGTCGAAGAGCGGGAACTGACGCTCATGATCCTGCTCGACTGTTCCGCATCCATGGATTTTGGCACTGTGCGCGCAACAAAGCAGGAAACCGCAACGGAAGCAGCGGCACTGCTCGCCTTTGCCGCACTCCGCTCCAACGACCGGGTCGGCCTGTTTACCTACGGCGGTGGCCGGGGGCATTTCCTCGCTCCGGCCAAGGGAAAACGCCATGTCATGAGATTGGTGCACCAGGCGCTCGCACCTCCCCGGGAAAATGAGGCCTCTGACCTGGAAAGCGCGCTTACCTACCTGCAGAATGTCATCAAGGGGCGTGCTCTGGTTTTCATTTTTTCCGACTTCCTTGACCCGATACCGGTGAGGTCGCTTGCGACACTAGCCGCTCGCCACGACCTGGTAGCCGTTCCAATAAGCGATCCGGCTGACAGGGAGTTGCCATCAGCAGGGCTCGTCCAGTTGATTGACCCGGAAAACGGCGCATCCCGGTTAGTGGATTCGTCCAGCCGGCTGGTCCGGGAAAGTTACCGGAGATTGGCCGCCGGACGGCTTGCAGAAATGCGCAGCAGGATCTCCTCAAGTGGCGCTGAAATCCTCGATTTGGACACGCGGACACCGCCGCTGCATCCCCTGATCCGGTTCTTCAGAAGCCGGGGACGACAGAGGAGACAGTGACATGGTTCGTCACAGTGTCGTTCTGCTTGCATTCTTCAGTTCAATTACCGGCCGCCTCTATGCTGCAACTACTCCCCCCGAGGCAATCCGCGCTATCCATGGCCCCATAGCCCCGACAGGCCTTCCCCCTTTTGCCTTAACTGCCGCAACCGTTGCTCTCTGCAGCCTGGCTATTTTCTTGATATTCAGAGGCAAGCCACAGGCAGTGCCCATAACTTCTCCGGCAGAGGATGAATCGGAACCGCTCGCTGCATTGCTGGCAACCATTGCTGACCAGTACCACCAGGGAAAAATCGATGGAGCCGCTCTCTGCGACAGGCTTACCACACTGTTGCGCCAACACCTCTCCCGGCTGGCAGACGCCGAACTCTCGCATCTGACCTCCAAGGAACTGCTCGATATCGCACAAGAGCTGCTGGCATCTGATGCGTTCAAGCAGGTGGCCGAGCTTTCCAGTTTCTGTGATTCAGTAAGGTTTGGCGCTGTGCAGCCTCAGGATGAACAGTCACTCCGGGCCATCAGCATAACGGCTCAGTTGCTGCAGCCCGGCACAGGAGCCAGGGCATGAGCTTTCACGACCCTGCGGCACTGTTGCTGCTTCTGCCACTGACGATTATCTTTATCAGCCGCCTGCGCCGCAGCAATGCCGAGCAAATCAGATTCCCCGCTATGGACCTCCTGGAGCGCCTCCCGATTACGCCACGGCAGAGGATTGCCTCTGCTCTGCCATTTGCGCGAGGAGCCGCGATTATCCTGATGGTACTGGCACTGGCAAGGCCGCAACTGCTGGTCCGGGAAGTCTCGGTAACCAGCAGGGGGATCGATCTGGTGCTGGCCCTTGATATTTCGACCAGCATGCTCGCCATGGACCGTGCCGCAGGAAAAGACGGCAAAGCGAGACTGCAGATAGCCAAAGATGTCATGCGGGACTTCATTGCCAAGCGCGACGGCGACCGCATTGCCGTGGTTGCCTTTGCCGCCCGCCCCTACCCGGTCGCCCCCCTGACGCTTGATCACCAGTGGCTGAACAGCGCGATTGAACAGCTCAATACCGGCGCCATCGAGGATGGCACTGCCGTCGGCGATGCCTTGCTGACAGCAGTGAACCGCCTTCGTACCTCTCCAGCCAAAAGCAGAAGCGTACTGCTGGTAACCGATGGCCGGAACAATGCCGGTGCCGTCGCCCCGGCAGTTGCGGCCCAGGCAGCAAAGGCACTGGGCATAAAAGTTCACACCATCGGCATCGGCGCTAACGGTGTGGCAGTCTTTCCGGTGGAAAACCCGCTAGGCGGGATAACCTACCGCGAGGTCAAGGCTGACCTGGATGTGGCCACTCTTTCCGATATTTCCCGCACCACCGGGGGCAGATTCTTTCTCGCCACTGATGCCGATACCCTCGGTTCGATTTTCAGAGAGATTGACCGGCTCGAAAAACGACCGATTGAAGAAAAGGTCAGCAACAGCGCTCAAGAGATGCTGACACCGTTGCTGCTGACGGCAATAGTCCTGATGCTGGCCGAGACCATAATCCGGGCAACCTGGCTGCGAAGGGTGCCCTGACATGACTTTTGCCGCCCCAGAGCATAGCTGGCTTCTCGCTGTTGTCAGCGTCGCCGCTGCGATATCAATCCGGTCTGAATTCAGGAGGAAGAAAGCTCTGGTCGCATTTGCCGAACCTGATCTGGCAGAACGGATCTGTCACCTCCCCTCTCTGGCATGGCGCGTTGGCCGGACAATAATTTTCTCTGCTGCCCTGCTGCTGGCGGTTATTGCCCTGATGCGTCCGCAATGGGGGCTTATCACCGAGGAACAGACCAGGAAAGGGCTCGACATTGTCATCGCCCTTGACCTCTCCCGCAGCATGTTGAGCGATGACCTCAAGCCATCCAGACTTGAGGCGGCAAAAGCTGCCATCAGGAAACTGTTGGACACCCTGCCCGGAGACCGGGTTGGCATCCTGGCTTTTGCCGGGACAGCCTTCACGGTATGCCCGTTGACCAGCGATTATGCGATCGTGGCCAGGATGGTAGATGAACTGGGACCGGCTACCGTTCCAATGGGCGGCAGTTCGATCTCGGCGGCCCTGAATGAGGCGCAAAGGACCTTCCGTGCCTCCCCTGAGCAGGGACGCATCCTGATACTGGTCAGCGACGGTGAGGATCATGGCGGTGAAATCCCGGCAGCACTCCAGAAGCTCCGACAAGCGAAGGTAACGGTCCTGGCGGCATTTACCGGAACTGAGGAAGGTGGCCTGATTCCCTTGGGAAGCGGAATTTTTGTCAAAGACCGGCAGGGTGCCGTTGTCAAAAGCCGGGGCTCTCGAGCGACCATCCACAGCATCGATCCGGCAGCCATCCAGCTACAGGGGGACGCTACTGGTCTTGAGTCCTTGCTGCAGCGAGCCCGCTCAATCGGCGGGGAAACCGTACGCAAAGAGCATCGTCAACGGCTGGCCGAACGATTTCAGTGGCCGCTGGCCGCTGGCCTGGCACTCATCGGCATTGCCAGCCTGATGGGGAGGCGAGTAACCCCATGAACCGTCCGGTAAAAATATGCCTGGTTCTGGTCGCCATCGCGCTGATAGCCGCTGCAGTGAGGTTTGACCTGTTACAGTACAAAAACAGCCGAGCCTATGCCAGCTTCCGGCAGGGCGATCTCAATGGAGCTCTTGCTGACTGGTCACTGCTGAGGGACAATAAGGAAGCAGCGTATAATCGGGGCGTGGCCTTTTTCCGAAAAGGCGAGCTGGAAAAGGCTGCCACCGAGTTTAAAATTGCAGCAGCCTCGGCAAAGCATGCCGTGCGCCAGAAGAGCCTTTACAATCTTGGCACGGTCATGCTGAAGAGTGGAATCAGCACCTCAGACCAGAATACTGCCAAGCAACGGCTGGAAACGGCTACGGTAGCCCTGCAAGACGCCTTGCGCCTCGATGCCGGTGACATTGATGCCCGGCACAATGAGGCCATCGCCAGCTCATCCTTGGCAGCAATAAACCGGCAGATTTCTCTAAAACAACAGGGTGAAAAAACTCACCAGGAAACGCCTCAGGCAAAACAACAGGACAAAGCCAAAAAGGGCGAACAGAGCAACCAGCCGGGGAAGCCAAGCGAGGAAACAGCCGAAGGGGATGCCAAAGGAAAATCCCGCCAAGCGCGCCCTATGAGCAAAGACGATGCAAACCGCCTGCTTAACGATGCCCGCGGCCGGGAAACCCTCCGCTCTGCCACGGCAGCAGGTTCAAAACCGTCTAACATGGCCCCGCCGGATAAGGACTGGTAAAAGATGAAACCTTATCTGCTAGTTATCATTATTCTTTGTTCTGTGATCCCCGGCTTGCCTGCGGCTGCCGAGACAACTGTGCCACCAGGCATTACTCTCAACCTGGAACTCGGCAAAGAAAAGGCCTATCCCGGCGAAACAGTGCCGGTAACCGTTATCCTCCACATCAAAGGGGTCTCTATCCGCAATATTGGCTATCCACGCCTTGCTCAACCTGATGGTGGCCTGATATCCTTCCACCCTCCCACACAAAGCATAGATAAAGAGGATACCGGCATAACAGCCTATCGATTTTCCGGCCAGTTTACCGTCGGCAACCAAGGGACTGGCAAAATCGGCCCGGCAACCCTTGACTGCGAAGCCATGGAGCAGGCAACCGGCAGCGCCGCATTTTTCGGAGAATCGGTCCCTCACAAGGTCAGTGTCTCCTCTCAGGTTGAACAGCTTCAGATATTAGCGTTGCCGACTAGCGGCCGACCTGGCTCTTTCTCGGGAGCTATCGGCAACTTTTCAATGACTGTGACCGCCAAGCCGGAATCTGTGGCCATCGGCGATCCCCTGACTGTTGCTACAACCATATCCGGCACCGGCAGTTTCAGTAACGCCGCCTGCCCCACGATCACCGGAGCCGGACTGCAGAGTTTTCCGGTTCGATCGACAAGGACAACCGGAAAACTTGGCTGTGAACAGGTTGTCGTACCGAAGGACCGACTGCCGTTGCCGGCGATTGTCTGGAGCTACTTTAATCCCGACAACGGAACGTACAAAACCCTTTCACACCCGATTCATGCAGCTTTCAAAAATGAGACAAGTGCAACCAAGGCAATCGCGGCAAAATCGACCGCTGTTGCCGTCAGGGAGTCAACATCACGTAACAACCTATTAACACTTCAGATGACTATTACCGCCACTGTAATAACACTCTTTCTGGTTATATCCGGAGGAGTGATCGTTTCCCGAAAGAGAGCGGCAGAATTCCCGATTCAACCCGACCGCAGTGTGCAACAGATGCTTACCGAAGCCGATAAGGTTTTAATAACCGGTGATGTCGAAAAGTTTTACACTATCATCTTCGGGATACTACAACTTATTGTCGCCGCAAAAACCAACCAGCCCCCCTACGCCATATCAGGTATTAGGGAGATCAACCATAGCAAAAACCCTATAGACACAAACCTAATAACACTGTTCCATCGATGTGACAGGGTGAGATATGGACAGTGTCTCCCGGATTACGCTGTAATGAACGCCGATTTTGATCTTCTTAAACGAGTGTCATCTAACCAAAACTTACAGTAGCGTATACATATCCGACGATGGTCCGCTAAGCCGCACATCTCTTTACCTCTGATATTTCGAATAGTTACCCCAAGACCAACAAGCAACAATAGTTGCAGCCAATGTCGGCTTTCTTTACACCCCACCAGAATTACATTTTTTCACAAATAATTACACTATGTTACAGATGGCACTATTTATGCTGAATGCTTATTCAATCCACTTCTATGTGCTCTACACCGTTTAAAACGTAGTTAGATCTAAATTTAATTTTTTTTAAAACAAGTCTCAAGACAACAAAGGAAAGTGAGGTACGAACATGAAAAAATTAGCATCACTATTGGCAGCAGTGGCATTTGCAGCAATTGCCATGACAGGTTCGGCATTCGGTGCAACCTACAATTATGGCGAAACAAACGGTTTATTTATGTATTACAGTAACAGTGGTAGTGGATCAGTGAGTGCAGATTGGGGTACCCTGAATAGCGATAACAGTACAAGCACTGCTGGCCTCGGGACTTTCAAATTGACATTTACCGGAGCTGGTGATTACAAAGCTGGTGCGTATCTCGACATGGAAATCGATCAGTATGTGAACTCATGGTGGAATGAAACCGGCATCGCTCACAACACCGCTGCTCAAGATGCTCGTCTTTCCTGGCAATTCCTTGCTCCTCTTGTTGGCGACCCTATCGATTTGAACCCTTTACTTAACCTTGACAACAGCATTCTGGCCGGTCCCGCAGACATGGCCGTTGCCTTGCTCTGGAACTTCTCCCTGACTGCAGGGCAGAAAGCAACCATAACCTTTAACTCCAAAACCGCTGCGCCAGAAGCAGGCTTTTTCCTTCAGCAATACGATAACGGGATACTTGACGGAGAGCAATTGAGCGATCCGGCTTCGGTCTTTTTCTCCAGCTCTATCAGCGTCACCAATATCGACAACAACAATCCGGTTCCAGAGCCTTCAACCATCGTGCTGCTCGGCGCTGGTCTTGCCAGCCTGGGCCTCTACGCCCGTCGTCGCAACAAAAACTAAGCTAAACCTGCAATGAAATGATGGGAGACCGGACAGCTACCGGTCTCCCAATTGAATAAGCCGCTGGCAATAAATCTATTTTTAAGGAGGTTTTTATGAAAGTCAGTCAATGGTTGAAGAATACCCTGCTCTTAACCGCCATCCTTTCACTGCTCCCTCTTGTAGCCTTTGCAGATCCGCCTGTAGTTAAGACTGTACCGTGGGTTGTCACCAACCCATTGATCCCGCACGACACTTACTCGGGTAAAGCGATCCGCCTCAAGGGAACGAGCGATGTTCAGGGCAACAACATCAAGTACACCTGGGACTTTGGTGATGGTTCACCGGTAGCAACTGGCACAGTTACCAACCAGTATAACATTGAAGCGCTTCATACCTATACCGATGCAGTTAACAAAATCTTTACCGCCACCTTGACAGTGCAAAACACGACTACCGGCGAAACCGGCAGCAAGAACTACTTCGTAAGGATCCAGGAGAAGACCCTCCCTGTCGAAGTCAATATTGCCATTGACGAAGGTTTGTGGGAACTGCACAAATCCATGACAAGATCGACATCCGGCGGCTTGCTCTATGGCAATTGGTCATCTTGGACCGGTTACTATGCAATACAGGGCGCAAACGTCAATGCTTTTGAGGTCAACGGCCACCTTGAAGACGGTCCCGTTTCCAACCCTTATACCGAGACGGTCAAGCGCGGTATGAATACGCTGTTCACCTACCTTGCAACACAAGGCACCCCGGTCCAGACTCTCGGTAATCCTGACTCCAACGGCAACGGCTTCGGCATCCGTGTTAATCAGGGCAACGAGTATTACCAGGGTGGCGCTATGATGGATGCCATCATCGCCAGCGGTACCCCGGACAAGCTGGCAACAACCGGCCCGGTTAATGTAACTGGTCGGAAATATAAGGACATCGTCCAAGACATGGTCGATTATTATGCCTATGGCCAGTATGACGATGTACGTTACGGTGGCTGGCGCTACGGCACCAACCAGTTCCCTGACAACTCCGCCTGTCAGTGGGCTGCCATCGGCATGATCCCGGCTGAACGCAACTGGGGACTTACCGTCCCGGCTTGGGTAAAAACAGCAAATGCAAACTGGTTGACCTATTCGCAACATCCATCAACCGGCTGGTTCGGCTACACTGATATCAATTACATCTGGGGGCCGTTCGCAACAACCGCCTCTGGCATGGTGCAGTTGGTGTTTAACGGCATCGGCCGCGGCAATCCGGCATGGGACAAAGCCGAAACCTTTATGCGCAACAATTTTGACGGCGCAGGCTATAGCTATCCCATGAAGTCCCAAAACTACTACGGCATGTTTTCCTTTACCAAGTCGTTGCTCCTGCATCAACCGCCGATTACCAAGCTACACTCTACCAGTGGCCCGGTTGATATCGACTGGTATGCTGCAGAGGTGGCAAAAGGGGATCCCACTGACGGAATTGCCCGAGCACTGGTCAATGCCCAGCATGCCGACGGTTACTGGTGGTACCATAATCCGAGCGGGGAACAGTATCCATTCGAGACAGCCTGGGCAATCATGATGCTCAAGCAGACTATGTTCGAGGCTGGTGCGCCGGTAGCAGTGGCAACAGCAACCCCGAATCCCGGTGTTGCTGGCCAGACCATCAACCTGAGCGGCTCAAGCTCTTACCACCAAGACCCGGCCAAGACTATCGTCAAGTGGGAGTGGGATCTTGACAACAACGGCACCTTTGAAACAGTCGGTCCGAACGTAAGCAAATCCTGGCCTGTGGTAGGCAACTACCCGGTTAAACTCAGAGTAACGGACAACAACTCTCCGGTAAAGACTGCGGAAACAACGCTAACTGTACTGATATCGATACCACCACTTGCGCCGACAGCCAATGCAGGCGGCCCGTACTACTTCTGTCCCAACAAGACCTGGTTCCTGGATGGCACCAAATCCATAAACCCGGATAACGGCCAGAGCGAGCCTGGAATGCCGGTTGACTACATCAAGTCATACCTCTGGGATCTTGACGGAGATAATGCGTTTGACGACGCCAGTACTGCTCAACCCGATGTTACTGCTTTCTTCACCGGCAAACCGTTGGGTGCATATCTGGTTTCGCTGAAGGTAACCGACAACACTGCTGCATCTTTCCCCAGCAGTGGCTTTGGCGACCTGAGCAGCACCGCTTCGGCCGAGGTAGTTTTGAAAGCAGCAACCGATCCTGCTTGCAACGCCTGCACCACTCTCAAGGCACAGCCAAAGAGCGGCAAAGTAGGTTTGACTTGGCTTAAGAAGGCAACAGCCAAGAGCTACAATATCTACAAAAGCACTACCCAGGGCGGTCCATACACCAAGATCGGCACCGCACCCGGCAGCACCATCTTCTACTATGACGGCAATGTTGTGAATAACACTACTTACTACTATGTCGTACGGGAAGTTGGGGCAAATGGTAGCGAATACTGCCAGTCCAACGAAGCAAGTGCCAAACCTACGTTGTAATCTAGATTTTTTAATCTGATTAATGAGGGGGCCTGTTAACACAGACCCCCTTTTTTCTCCGAGAGGTGACAGATGCGCTTTTTACGTTCTGCAATCGTATTTGTATTATCAATACTCATTCCCCTTGCCACTACAGCATCATCACTGCCGAGGGTTTCTGGCGTTGTTGGACAAGAAGGGGCATGGGTATTGGCAATTATCGAAACCGATGCGGGCGCATGCAGTGTTGTCTCAAGAGGTGACAAAATAGGCGATGGAATTGTTGCAGATATTTCGTCGCGTGGTTTGCAGATTACGTACGATTCTAAAACGGAATTCCTTCCGCTGCAAGGAGGTTCGTTCACAACAACTGCCGATGATCGGCCTCTCGATGCTGCGCGAACAGCATCGCTCAAAGTATCTCGTGAACAGGTAGTCTCAGCCCAGGACAGCATAGTTGGGAAAGCTTCTTCAGCAAAAAAACAGTCTGTGAATGAGATATTAGGACTCCCTCTTGCTGCGCAGATTTCAGCAATTAATGGTATCGCGGTTACCTCTCAGCAGGAGGCGAGCAAGATGCTGCTTGATCAGCTTAAAAGTGGCACCCTCCCTCGCATCAACATTTCCGGTGTTCCGGGACTGACTGAAATTTATGTTGTCCCTGATTCTCAGCCTGAACAACAAGTAGATAACAGTGATATCCCGCCATGGGAACGAGTTAAAACACCCCGTTAAGCAACAAAATCCGAGAGACACTGACAAAGGAGAACTTGTAAATGCGAACGTCCCTGTACGCTCTTTTCATGACATTCATATTTTCATTATCTGCTTTTGCTGATGGCCCGCCACCACCACCGCCGTTCGATCCTTCTGCGGTTACGCCTCCGATTGAAGGTGCTCCATCCTCTTTCACGGAAAAAGGTTCTGACACAGTAATTGACAAGGTATCGCCCGGCGTTTACAAGATCGGCGCTATTCAAATAGACAAGGATAAGAAGACGGTATCTTTCCCTGGCGAAATTAATATGAATAAAGGTATGCTGGAATACCTCCTGGTGAGAGTTGGTGGCAAAACCCATGAAAGCCTGCTGAGAACCAAAGTTGAGCCATATCAACTGCAGATTGCCTGTCTGCTTATCGGCCTTGAGGGAACATCCAAGCCCCTTGATTTTCAAGGTGATCCGCGCATGCCAGAAGGTACGCCAGTAGTCATACAGTTGAAGGTAGCAGACAAGGATGGTACATTTACTGAGATAAATCCTGAAATATGGCTGGCCAAGACGGTTGATGGCAAGCTCCAGGCTGTGACTAATAGTTCATGGGTTTTCACCGGCTCAACAATCCGCGATGGGCGGTTTCAAGCCCAGTCAGATGGGTCCATTATTGCGATATATCACGATCCTGCCGCCATAATCGATAATACCTCCAAGGGAGGCGATAGCGATAAGGTATGGTCGGTAAAAGAAGGTTCTGTTCCTCCCGTTGGAACTCCAGTTACGATTTCTATCAAACCTGCCAGATAACTGAAAGGAGAGACATGTTCATGAAGAAATTGAGTCTCGCTGTTATTATTGCCACTATGCTTTCCTTCCCTTTCGCAGCATGTGCCGCTGACAAGGTGGTAACAAAATCCAAGCCCGATCTCTCGCTAAAGCTGGAACTGGAAAACGCCATCGGCAAGGGGCTTACCTGGCTGGCAGCCAAGCAGCAACCAGGCGGTTATTGGGCTCAGGCTGAATATCCGGCGCTGTCGGCCCTTGCCTTGACTGCATTTCAGGGTGATCCGTCAAAGTTCTACAAAAACAAATATGAAAAAAACATAAAGAACGGCTATGACTACCTGGTGAAGAGCGCCAAGCCTGATGGCGGTATCTATGGCAAGGACCTAGCCAACTACAATACCTCCATTTCCATGATGGCGCTGCTCATGGCCAACAACCCGTCCTATGAACCGCTGCTCAAGAAGGGGCGTAAGTTCATCATCGGCCTGCAGGACGATTTCGGGGAAAAAGGGATGGGCGACGACCCGCTTGACGGCGGCATCGGCTACGGCGGCACTTACAAGCACTCCGATCTGGCCAATACCACCTTTGCCCTTGAAGCCCTGTACTATACCCGCTTTCTGAAAAGCGATGTGGCCAACGATCCGGACGCCAAGGATCTGAACTGGCAGGCTGCCGTCCAATTCATCAGCCGTACCCAGAACCTGCCGGCATCCAATGACCAGCCATGGGCTAGCGACGATCCGGCCAACAAAGGAGGCTTCGTCTATTTCCCGGCAGACAGTAAGGCAGGAGAACAAAAGCTGGAAAGCGGCAAGACTGCGCTCCGCTCCTATGGCAGCATGAGTTACGCAGGTCTGCTCAGCTTTATCTATGCCCAGGTGGACAAGAACGACCCGCGGGTCAAGGCGGTCATTGACTGGCTCTCAAAGAATTATACCCTGGACGAAAACCCCGGCATGGGACAGGACGGGCTCTACTATTACCTGCACACCATGGCCAAAGGGCTCTCTGCGGCCGGTGTAGATACCCTGACCCTGAAGGACGGCAAAAAGGTCAACTGGCGTCAGGACCTGGCTCGCAAGCTCCTTGACCTGCAGCGTGAAGACGGTTCCTGGGTTAACAAGAATGGTCGCTGGTGGGAGAAAGACCCTCACCTGGTAACCGCTTATGCAACGATTACCCTGGAGATCCTGCACCGGGGACTATAGGCTGACCGGTCTAGCTGGCAACTCACCAAAGGCGAAGCTTTGCGGCTTCGCCTCCTTCTTTCGCCATGGGAGGAATCATGCAGACAATACATCAACAATTCACGGTCAGCTACTCCTACCCGGTAACCTTTACCCGAGACATCTTCAACTCGAAAAATCACGTTCTTATTGATCTGCTCAAGAAGAGCGGCAAGCCTGTCAACCGTTCCTTGGTGGTAATTGACAGCGAAGTCGCCAGGCTTATGCCCGGACTGGTCGAAGATATCAGCAAGTACGGCAAGGACCACTCAAGTGTGCTTGAGTTCGTTGCCCCACCGTTCCTTGTCCGTGGCGGTGAGATCTGCAAACATGAACCGATTGAGGTTGAAAAAATCCACTCGCTGGTCGAGCGGCATCGCCTCTGCAGGCATTCCTTTATTATTGCCATCGGCGGCGGCGCGGTGCTTGATGCTGCCGGCTATGCGGCGGCGACAGCCCATCGCGGCGTGCGCCTGATCAGGATGCCGACCACGGTTCTGGCGCAGAACGATGCCGGGGTCGGGGTAAAAAACGGGGTCAATGCCTTTGGCAGGAAAAACTTCCTCGGCACCTTTGCCCCGCCATTCGCCGTTATCAATGATCTCGATTTTCTCAAGACCTTGCCAGAACGGGATCTGCGTTCCGGGATCGCAGAGGCGGTTAAGGTTTCTTTGATCCGTGACCGCAACTTTTTTGATTCCCTGTATGCAGACCGTAAAAAATTGGCCTGTTTTGATCCAGCAGCTATGGAACAGATGATAACTCGCTGCGCCGAACTACATCTGCAGCATATCGCCGGTGGCGGCGATCCCTTTGAATTCGGGTCATCACGACCGCTCGATTTCGGCCATTGGAATGCCCATAAAATGGAGGAATTGACTGGCTGTGAACTACGCCATGGTGAAGCTGTAGCCATCGGGATCGCCCTTGATTCCATCTATTCGAACATTGCCGGTTTGTTGGGTGACCTTGACCTGCATCGGATCCTGACACTCCTCGACGATCTCGGCTTCAGCCTCTATCACCCGGCCCTATCCTGGCTTGATGTTAAAAAGGCCTTGAACGACTTCCAGGAGCATCTGGGAGGAGAGTTATCGATCCCCTTGCTCACAAGCATCGGCAAAAAGATCGAAGCACATCACATCGATACAGCCCTTATGAAACGAAGCATTGAACTGCTGGCTGATCGCGCAGCACTCAGAAATCCGGCACCAGCCAACCGACCGACGGTAACCGACCGAAACCAGGGAGAGCTCAGATGACACCGCACTACCGCCAACTCAACGCCACCGAAATTCTCGATCTCTACTTTATAGAAAACCGTGCCCGGCTCCTTGATATCGCCTCGTTTCTTGACAGGATCGACCGCTATGAAGGATCGGATGAGGCCAAGGCCGATTTCCGTTACCAGGCGTTGGTAAATGCCGCGAAACTTCTGCACAACTCTGATACTGGCAGGACTGTCGCCATCCAGAATTCGTTCAGTGATCCAAGCACCGAGCCTCTGGAGAGTGCCATTGGCCTGAAGGCGGTCGGCGCCTGGGATGGGGGTAAGCAATGAAGGCGATCGATCCCCATATCCACATGGTCTCACGCACTACTGACGACTATCTGAAACTTGCTGTCAGCGGCATTCACACGGTTTCTGAGCCTGCCTTCTGGGCCGGGTTCGACCGGAGTTCTGCTGACAGCTTTCGCGATTACTTCTTCCACCTCACTGTTACTGAACCGGCCAGAGCCGCACGATTCGGCATCAAGCATTACTGCTGGATCGGTCTTAACTCCAAGGAGTCCGAAAATCTACAGCTTGCCGAAGACGTGCTGGCCATTATGCCGGAATTTCTCGATCGCCCGACAGCACTGGGTATCGGCGAGGTCGGTCTGAACAAGAACAGCCGCAACGAGATCAAAATTCTGGAAAAGCAGTTGGCACTGGCGGTCGACCGCAATGAACTGCTCCTGATCCACACCCCGCACCTTGAGGACAAACTGAAGGGGACCCGGATTATCATGGACATGATCCTTTCTGAACCGCGCATCAAGCCGGAACGGGTGCTGATCGACCATGCCGAGGAGCATACCATCAGGGAAATCAAGGATAACGGCTTCTGGTTCGGCCTGACCCTGTACCCCAATTCCAAGGGGAGCCCGGAGCGGGCCATTGATGCGGTCGAAATCTACGGCACCGACCGGATCTGCATCAACTCCTCGGCAGACTGGAGCGTCAGTGACCCGCTTTCGGTGCTGAAATGCGCCAATGAAATGCGGCGACGCGGCCATCCGGATGATGCAATCAACAAGGTTTTCTACGACAACCCGAAGGCGTTTCTCAGCCAATGCCCCAAATTCAGCGCCGCTTGATTACCTACTGCACCAACATCCATCCCGGAGAAAGCTGGCAAGAGACCTTCACGGCACTGCGTCAGCATCTTCCGGCCGTGAAGTCCGCCGTTTCCCCTAGCGCCCAGTTCCCCATAGGGTTGCGGCTATCAAACATTGCCGCCAGCCAGTTGAGCGAAACAGAAAACCGTAAGTTCAAGACCTGGCTGGAAGAGCAGGACTGCTTTATCCCCACCCTGAACGGCTTCCCGTTCGGCTCATTTCATAATGACCGAGTCAAAGAACAGGTTTACCTGCCGGATTGGCGCAGCCCGGAACGCACCGCCTATACCAACCGTCTGGCAGACCTGCTTGCGGGCTGGCTTCCGGAACACCTTACCGGATCGATCTCGACGGTGCCGTTAGGATTCAAGGGAGTTGTTACTAAAGAGGATCTCCCGGCAATAATGAAACAGCTGCAGGGGGTGCTTGCTCATCTTGTAACCATATATGAAGAACATGGCAAAAAGATCATGCTGGCGCTGGAGCCTGAGCCGGGATGCCTGCTGGAGACTACCGACGAGGTCTGTAGCTTCTTCGAGAATCTCGAACTGCCGGATCGGCTGCGAAGTCACCTTGGTCTCTGTTATGATTGCTGCCACCAGGCAGTGGAATTTGAAGAGCCGGCTGCGTCGCTTGCCCGGTTGAAGGCATCCGGTGTCGAAATTGCCAAGTACCAGATTTCCTCTGCCCTTAAAGTTGTCGACCCTGCCCTGCCCCTGTTGCAACCTTTTGCCGAGCCCTGTTACCTGCATCAGGTTGTGATTCGCCGCAGGGATGGTACCATAGCCAGGTATATGGACCTCGGGCCGGCCCTTGCCGACCATGACCGACAACCAGGGGACGAATGGCGCTGTCACTTTCATGTGCCGATCTTTCAGGATCAGTATGACGGTCTGAGCACAACCCGCTCGTTCCTTGAGGAACTCCTGCCGGAGGTGCCGGCCGGAATACTGCTGGAGGTTGAAACATACACCTGGGAGGTTCTGCCGCCAAGTCTCAGGTGCGAACCGGTCACCGGTTCGATCATCCGCGAAATCTCCTGGCTCAAGGAGCAGCTTAATGCAGCGTACAGTCGTCCTTAATGTCGTCGGTCTTACCAAGTCGCTGCTAGGCGGGCCTGCGACGCCGCACCTCAACCGGTTCCTGGCCCAATCAGTGCCGATTGCGGCCATTACCCCTGCCGTGACCTGCTCTGTTCAGTCGTCCTACCTGACCGGCACCCTCCCATCGGAACATGGCATCGTTGCCAATGGTTGGTATGATCGCGCCCTCGGCGAAGTCATCTTCTGGAAACAGTCCAACCTGCTCGTTTCCGGGGAGAAGATCTGGCACGAGGCAAAGCGCCGCAATCCGTCATTCACCTGCGCCAACAGCTTCTGGTGGTATGCCATGCAGAGCGCTGCCGACATTACCCTGACCCCCCGCCCCCTTTACTGTGCCGATGGCCGGAAACTTCCCGACTGCTATTCGGTGCCGATGGAGCTGCGTGACCGCTACAACGCAGAGTTCGGTCAATTCCCGTTGTTTCAGTTCTGGGGACCGGCAACCTCGATCGTGTCCAGCGACTGGATCGCTAAAGCGGCCATGGCCGTGGAAAGGGATTTTTCGCCGACCTTGCAGCTTGTTTACCTACCCCACCTCGATTACTGCCTGCAGAAATTGGGGCCAAAGGGTGATCTTAGCCGCGATCTGAGCGAAATAGATGCCGTGTGCGGCACGCTGTGCGACTTCTTTACTGAACGGGGATGCCGGATCGTCGTGCTCTCCGAATACGGCATCACCGAAGTATCTCGTCCGCTCCACCCGAACCGGATCCTGGCCGAGGCAGGACTGCTGTCGCTGAAAGTCGATCAGGGCCGCGAATATCTCGATCCCATGACCAGCAGGGCCTTTGCTGTTGCCGACCACCAGGTAGCCCATATCTACGTCAGAGACAAGGCTGATATCGCCGAGGTAAAGCTCTTGTTCTCAAAAGTGCCCGGGATCGAGCAGGTTCTGGATACTGAGGGGAAGAAAGCTTACGGACTGGACCATGAACGGTCAGGAGAACTGGTGCTGGTTAGCGATAGCGCAAGCTGGTTCACCTACTACTGGTGGCGTGATGACGCCAAGGCCCCCGATTATGCGCGGACAGTGAATATCCACGCCAAACCTGGTTACGATCCCTGCGAACTGTTTCTTGACCCTGCCATCAGCTTCCCCAAGCTGAAAATTGCCGGAACTTTGGCGAAGAAACTCCTCGGGTTCCGGTACCTGATGGATGTTATTCCGCTGGATGCCACTCTGGTAAAAGGTTCGCACGGCAGGATCACTGACACACCCGATGAAGGGCCGCTGTTCATGACCAGTGCCCCTCAACTGCTTGAAGGTAGCGCCATTACCGCAACCGATGTCCGCAACCTGCTGCTGCGCCATATCTTTGAAGCATGACCAGTCGCTATTCCGCAACATTCAAGGCATACCTCGATCTCTGCCGGGTCAGCAACCTGCCGAGCATCTGGACCAATGTCCTCTGCGCTTTTGTCCTGGCAACCGGGCTGTTTGCCCCTGGCCAGTATCTAGTCCTTGCCGTTGCCCTCTCCTGCTTCTATCTGGCGGGGATGTGCCTCAACGATGTCTTCGATGCTGAACACGACCGGGCACACCGCCCTTCCCGGCCGATCCCATCGGGGCGGGTGACGCTGCGCGGTGCAGTTACCTTCTCTGCTGCGCTGCTGACAGCCGGTTTTCTGCTGCTCCTTGCCCTCCCCTTCCGCCAGGGGCTGCTTGCCGCTCTATTGTTGCTCATTACAATCATCTGGTACGATCGGCATCACAAAAAGAACCCGCTGAGCGTGCTGCTGATGGCCTCATGCCGCTTTCTAGTCTTTGCAGTTACGGCGCTGTCGGCAACCGGCATGCTCAAGCTGCCGGTAATAACGGCTGGGAGTGTACAGTTTCTTTATGTGGTCAGCATCAGCCTGGTGGCGAGGCATGAGAACAATAGGCCTAAACCGTTTGCCCGGCCGGTAATCCCGCTGATGCTGGCCGGGATCTGCCTGGTTGACGGCCTTATCCTGGCAATCCTGGCAGCACCTGCCTGGATGATTGCCGGGGTCTGTGGAGCGCTGCTGATGCACGCCGGGCAGAGGATGGTTCGCGGGGATTAGTTACTGATTAGCCGATCAACCTTGATGAGCCTGGGCAAAGGGATCTTTGCCCAGGCGATCAAGCAGCCGCAAAAGGCCGTCGAGGATGGTCAGCGGGTGCGGAGGACAGCCGGGGATGTAGAGATCGACCGGGATCAGGCCATCAACGCCGTTGTGGACTTCAGGGTTATCGATGAACGGTCCGCCATTGATGGCACAGGCACCACAAGCGATAACGATCTTTGGCTCCGGCACTGCGGCATAGGTCTTCAGCAGCGCCTCGCGCATATTTTCGCTCACCGGGCCGGAAATGAAGACTCCGTCGGCATGACGGGGCGAAGCGACGAACTGGATACCGAACCGCCCCAGGTCCCAGCCTATGGTCGACAGGACATTGGTATCCGCCTCGCAGGCATTGCAGCCGGCTGCTGATACTTCACGCAGCTTCAGGGACCGGCCGAACAGCTTCAGCATTCCGGCATCCAAGGCCTTTGCCAGGCGCAGCTCTTCTCCGGGCCGGACAACCAGCTCTTGCCGATTCCTCACCGCCAGCCGCGCATCGTTGGTGAAGCTGATAACGCCGCCCGGGCAGGCTTCTGCACACTCCGCACAAAACAGACACTTCCCCATATCCAGCGCAACCGTTTCACCTTTACTGGAGCCGATAGTTATGGCGCCGTGCGGACAGGCATTGCTGCATGCCCGACAATCATCAGGGCATTGCATCGCTTTGAGTTCAGGGTAACCGCGAAACCGCTCCGGGAGTTGAACCGGCTTTGCCGGATATTCCATGGTGCGGTGACCCTGACGAAGCCTGGCAAGTAATGGCTTGAACATTGTTGCTCCTAAAGATCAAAGCCGCAATAAGAGAGATTGAAGCTCTTGTTGCACAGCGGGAAATCCGATATCTGCTCTCCGCGCAACGCCATTGCCAACCCCATCCAGTTGTGAAACGACGGGTCTACCACCTTGTAGCTGGCAAAGCGCCCGGCGGCATCAGTCACTGCGCTATGACAGATCTCACCCCGCCACCCTTCCACCAGGGCAACGGCGATCATTTCAGCAGCAGGTTCCCTGATCCCGGTCAGGCATGGCCCCCCTGGAAGGCGCGAGAGAAGGTCATCAATGAAATAGATGGAATACTCAGATTCCAGCCAGCGGATCATGGCCCTGTCGCCGACATCGCCGCTATGGCCGGTGACCAGCGGAATCGAGCGGTAGCGGTAATAGCCGAACGGGTGATCGGTTCTGACGTCCTGTGCCAGGGTGCTCGCCCGGGCTGCGGGACCGACCAATCCCAGGTCTTTGGCAGTTTCAGGGGATACGACACCGGTCCCCTCGAAACGGGCCATGACCGAAGGGGTATCCCACAGCAGGTCAGCTGCCTCCTTCAGGTCGCGACGGGCAACACTAAGGCGTCGTCGAATATCGGCAGCCATGTCATGGGAGCAATCAAACCGGGTGCCGCCGCTCCTGATCAACCCTCGACCAAAGCGACTGCCGCATAGTTCGGCGGTCATGTTGAGGAATTCACCGCGGATCCTGCCGCAAAACGACATGGTTGGCAGAAAACCGATGTCGCCGGCCAATGCCCCGAGATCACCGGCATGATTTGCCAGCCGCTCAAGCTCCAGAGCAACGGCACGAAGCGCTTCGCCTCGCTCCGGCACTTCACCATTGGCAAGCGCTTCCAGGACCGTGCAATAAGCCGTGGCATGGCCTATGGTGGTATCCCCGGCAATGGTCTCCATTGTATGGATCGACCGAGGCGACGGACCACCTGCCAGCGACCGCTCAATGCCCCGATGCTGATACCCCAGAGAGATCTCTAGGTGATGAACAACTTCACCATGGCATTGGAACCGGAAGTGGCCTGGCTCGATAATCCCGGCATGCACCGGACCGACTGCCACCTCATGAATTTCTTCGCCCTCCACCCGGTAATAATCCATGATCCCAATCTTGATCGATCCGGGTTCCCTCCCCCAGGCATCGACACCAGGCCGGTATGACGGATGGAACCGCACCGGCTTCAGCCATGGGTGCCATTCGGGCTGGATGCCCCACTGTTCAGCAATCTCACGTTCGAAAAGATGGGCCTGGGGCGAATATTCGGCTATAGACGGGAACCGGTCCCCTTCAACCAGGGCCGACATCAGGGCCAGGCGTCGTGACGATCCGGCAAGAACGCAGACCAGCTGGTGCCTCTTCTCCCTGGGTAATGCGAAATAGCTGGCAATGCGCCAACCCTTGCCGGTGGCCGTTACTACGGTCTGGAGAAACTCGTCGATAGCCAGCACCGGGAGTTCGGCCAGAGGTGTTGCCGATCCGTTCGTTATTTCGAGGAACTTGCCGTTCATTATTCGCCACCCAGCAGAAACGCAGCATTATGAACCAGCCGCGCCAGAGGTAAAGGAAAGCAGAGCCCCATCAGCAAAAGGATAAGGGTAAGGAGCAACGGCGGAGCCACAGTCAGGAAGCTGTCCCGGTACAGGGTCCGCTCGGATTCGCGCAGCCGCTCGCCAAGCGCCATTGGCAGCACATTGGCCGCCATCCCCAGGTAGGCGGCAGCAAAACTGACCACGAGAATCGTGGTAACAACCGGCCTGCCAGCGGCAAATGATCCGGCAATGATCCCGAATTCGCTCAAAAACATGCCGAACGGCGGCGATGCCGTACCGGCAAAGAAACCGGCCAGGAACAGGCTGCCGGTCCATGGTAGACGGCGCAGGACCCCATGGACGACATCGCACCGCTTGCTGTTGTAGGATCTATGGATATTGCCGGCCGTAAGAAAGAGCACACCTTTGGTTAAACTGTTTGCCAGCAGATGCAGCAGCGTAAAAAAAATGGCACCCTTGCCGATTCCCAGACCAATAGCAATGACCCCGACATGCTCGACGCTCGAATAGGCAAGCATCCGTTTGAAATCGGCCTGCCGCACCAGAAACACTGCGGCAAGAATGGTGGAGAGCAGGCCCAGGCCGACAAGGGCATCCCGATAGAATGTGGTATCACCGGCGGCAATGCATACCTGGTAAATGCGCATCAATCCGAGAACTCCGCAGGTGACGAGGCCTCCGGAAAGCAGGGCGCCGACTATGCCGGGCGCTTCGCCATAGGCATCCGGTTTCCAGGTATGAAGCGGCGCCAGTCCGACCTTGGTGCCGAAACCAACCAGAATGAAGACAAAGGCGGCATGGAGCCACGCCGGGGAGAGCACTCCGGCCCGGGAAACAAGCTGGTCAAGCAGCAAGGTTGCCTCATGGCCGGCAACCAGCATGGAATAAGCGAGGAAAAAGAGGCCGAGAAGCGCCAGGGCAATACCGACAGAACAGATCATCATGTATTTCCAGGTAGCCTCAAGGGAACGGGCATTCCGGTTGAAATAGACCAAGGGTGCCATCACCAGGGTTGTGGTCTCAAGGGCAAGCCAGAGAAGCCCCAGATGATGGGCTACGGAAGTGAGCGACATTGCCGAAAGGCAGACCAGAAGCCCCATGCACAGGATCCTGTTGGAACGTTCCTGCCGGTAGTTGAGATAACCTACGGCATAGAAGGAACAGGCAAGGAATAGAGGACTGATGGCCACCAGAGCCAGACAACCGAGCGGGTCGAGATGAATCCAGCCTTGCAACGAAGGCAATGGCGGCGACAGAATCAGGTCTACGGTTATGGCTCCGTGAAGCATCCCGAAAACTGGCAACAACCACGGCCGGAGCCTATTGTCCGGCACCAGCCAGGCGATGATTGCTCCCAGCAGAGGTAGAATGACCAGGGCAGCTATCATCAGACGTCCCTCAGCGTTGTCAGCCGGGAGGTGTCCACTGAAGAGAATTCAGCCCGGATATGGCCGATTATGATCCCCATGACAAAGATGCCGACCAGGAGATCAAGGAGCACTCCTGCCTCTACCATGAACGGCATGGCAGTGGTCAGGAGCTGGCCGAAGATGAATATGCCGTTCTCAAGGAGTAGATAACCGATAACCTGCGACACAGCCTTGCGCCTGGTGACAATGACAAGCAGGCCTGCCAGGAGGGTAGAGATGGCTGCCGGAACGATCATCAGCCCCTGGTGCTCGGGAGCCAGAGGGAGCCGGCCGGCAAAGGCAAATGACAGCGCGGTGCAGATGCCACCGACGACCAGCGTCGGGATATGGCCGACAAACGGGTCAGACTCGCGCTTGCTGGTCAACCGGTTCACTGCCCTGGTAAGCAGCAACGGGATAATGAATCCCTTGACCGCCACCATGCCGAAACTGATAAACGAGAGATGGACCGAAAAGTGGTGAAGTATGGCGGGAAGCAGCCCCAGAGCAATCCCCTGGATCGCCACGATCCGCACCGAAACAGCAAGACGGCTGGAGCCGAGCACGACGAAATTCAAAAGCAGCACAAAGACAAGGATTTGATCAGCAATTTGGGTCATACCGTCACCGAAGCACCAGCAGCAGCCCGAAGGCTGTGAGTATGGTCGCTACCGCAAGCAAGTAGGGGATTTTTACCAGCCTCAGACGTGCCATGAGCGACTCGGTCAAGCCGATTGTGATAGCCAGCAGCAGTTGGGAACAGACAAACACGCCCCAGTCAAGCACCTGATAACCGGAGCTAATCGGAAAGGCAATATGAATGAGCAATGCCCCCAGGACAAAGAGCTTGACTGCTGCTCCGTAAAGAATGATCCCGAAGAGCGGCCCGCTGTGATCCAGCACCATCACTTCATGAATCATGGTCAATTCCAGGTGGGTGTTGGGGTCGTCGAAAGGAATCCGGCAGTTTTCAGCCAGAATAATCACATACAAGCCACCCAGCAGCATCAACAGGGGTGCGCCATCGTTTATCAGGTTCACGACCGAGCGGTGAGCCAGCATCCCGGTCAATGAAAATGAGCCGCTGAGCTTTGCCAGGGCAAGGAAAGAAAAGAGCAGTGCCGGTTCGGCAAGGCAGGCAAAGGTAGCCTCACGGGCAGAACCCATCCCCTCGAAGCTGGAACCGGTATCAAGGGCCGCTATAATGGTGAAAAATCGGGCCAGCGCAAAGAGGTACAGGAACAGGAGCATGTCGCCGCGGAAAGAGAACGGCGCCTGAGGTGCCCCAAAAGGGATGAGCAAGGCTGCCGTAAGCACAACAGCGAGCGAAACCAACGGTCCGGCACGGAATACCCAAGTGGTAGTACTGCTGAAGACCGAGCCCTTGTTCCAGAGACGAGCGATGTCGTAATAAGGCTGCAGTAATGGCGCACCGCTACGACCGGCGCAGAGAGCCTTTGTCCGTGCGATCACCCCGATCAGGAGCGGGGGGAGTAGTATTGCCAGCATGGCATGGATAAATACGTTAGTTACCATCATCTCCAATCACCAATGACTCCAGAACAGTAAAGAGACCAGGGTAACAAGGATATAAAGGACATACAGATGAAGCTGCCCATGCTGCACCCTTCTGAGCGGGGCGATTAAAGACTGGATCTTAGCGAGGAACGGCAAGTAAAGCTGCTCCAAAACCACTTCCGGAACATGACTGGAAAACTTTGCTGCTGCCGGAAACAACCCCTTTATCTTCGTACTATGCCACTCAGGCCGCAAAAACATGGCATTCAGCCGGGTCAGCATCTCTGCAAATGATGAAGAGGTGTACTGCATCCTGGGGGTCGGCTCGATATAACCGCAATCCCAGGTAACTCCCGGGGACACGCCTAGCGATCCCACCCTCTTCAGGATCACATATGAAAAGACAAGAATCAGGGCCAATAACAGGCCGTTGACCGCAGCAATCGAGACCAGAGGCGCCAGAGACGGCAAGCGGCTTGAAGAGGCAGCAAGAGACGGGAGCCAGGCAAAGGCTGCACTCTGTACAAGAGGCGAGATCAGAAACGGGAAGACGCCGATAAAAATACAGATGGACGCAAGCAGCACCATCGGCGTCAGCATCTGCCAGCCACCTTCATGCTCGTCTTCTTTAGAGATGCTGCGGGGTAAGCCAAGAAAGGCAATACCAAAGACTTTGACAAAACAGGCCACAGCCAGAGCCCCAATCAAGGCAAGCGCCGGAGCCGCCATCGCCGGAATTGCCGCAAGCCAGCTTTCGGTAGCGATCAGCCCGGAAAAGGCGGCCAGGTAAACGAGAAATTCGCTGACAAACCCGTTCAGCGGCGGCAGTCCGCATATTGCCACCGACCCGACCAGAAAACATAAGGATGTCCAGGGGAGGCGCCGTGATAAACCGCCCATGAGGTCTATTTCCCGGGTTTCGGTGGCGTGAATAACCGACCCTGCGCCAAGGAAGAGTAACGACTTGAAGGTAGCATGATTGACAGTATGGAGCAGTGCCCCGGACATCCCGAGCAGTGCCAGATCGGAAGAGCCCATGGTGCGCCCGATCAGGGCCAGACCGATACCAATGGCGATGATGCCGATATTCTCGATGCTGTGGTAGGCAAGGAGCCGCTTGATGTCGTGTTGCCCCAGGGCGAACATGACGCCGACAACGCCGGAAATAACGCCGAGGACCAGGACAAGCACCCCCCACCAGATCGGCGGCACCGAGAAAAACGACAAGACCCTGACGATCCCGTATATCCCCATCTTGAGCATCACCCCGGACATCATGGCAGAGATGTGGCTGGGAGCACTGGCATGGGCCGCAGGCAGCCAGACGTGAAACGGCATAAGCCCTGCTTTGGCCCCGAAGCCGATGAGTGCGGCGAGAAAGATCAGGGTGGCATATCCGGAGTTTGGATCAAGAGAGCCGACAGCCGGTAAGGAGAAACCACCGGTAACGACTTTGAGGTGCGCGAACATGACGAACAACAGTAGCGTGCCGCAATGGGTGGCGACAAGGTAAACCAGCCCGGCATCCCTTACCTGGCGGTCCCTGTCGGAGACAGTCATGGCAAAGAACGACGAAAGGGCCATGAATTCCCAGACAATAAGGAATAAAGCGCCGTTGCAGGCCATCACCACCAGGGACATCGAGGCAACCAGAGTACCGAGAAAAAATGACAGGCGGGCCTCGCTACCACGTTGACGGCTTGCCGGCCAATAACCGACTGCATATAACCCAGAACAGGCGCCGACGAGGAATATGGGGATCAGGAAGATTGCTGAAAGGGGATCGATGGAGAGTTCGGCGGTGCCGAAGGGAAGTGTCCAGGAGAGGATGAAACTCTCACTCCTCTCCCGGAACAAATGAATTACTGCGCCGGTAACGCCAAGGACGCCGGCTGCGACAAGAAACCATGCAGCCACAATCTGGCCACGTCCGGGGCGGCTGCCGAGAAAAAGTCCCGGAATCCCCGAACACCCGGCCAACAAAGTGGCAACCAGCACGAGGTTGGCGGAGAGGGACACTCCCTGGGCCAGCTGGTCCATCATGATCTCCATAATAATGGAATTTATTAAAAGAACGCGTTTTAAATATAGCTGCGTTCAGGGCGCTGTCAACGCTAAATCAGGTCTCCAGTAAGCTCCTTGCGGCCGAATATAGCCTTGAGCGCATACCCTTCTGCCTCGATGTTCTCTCTGCCACCCTCTTCGCGGTCAACCAGGGAGACGATACCCAGTACCGTGAGCCCTTCCTCCTCTGCCCGGCGCACCGCTTTCATGGAGGAACCGCCAGTGGTGACAACATCCTCGACAATCACCACCTTTGTCCCGGCCGGAAGGTTTTTACGACCTTCAAGCCACTGGCCGGTGCCGTGTCCTTTGGGCTCCTTCCTGATAATAAAGGCATGGAGCGGATTGCCGTCAAGCAGCGCGGCAATGGATGTAGCAGTGGCAATTGGGTCAGCGCCAAGGGTAATGCCGCCAACAGCCTGGACTCCCGCAAACTCCTTAGCAGCCTGATAGAAGAGCTTGCCCACAAGGAATCCCCCTTCGGCATGAAGGGTGGTCTGTTTGCCGTCAAAATAAAAATCGCTCTCCCGGCCGGAAGCGAGGGTCACTCTGCGTTTTTCATAGGAAAGCTCCATAATGATCTGTTTCAGGCGTTCACGATCGGTCATCTTTCAAGCTCCTTCTTTATAGAGTTCGATTTAGAAACAAGGAATTTTTCGTCCTGACCAGGAAATCAAGGAATTGCGCGAAGGCGTACTACAGTACGCCGCACAAGCAAGGCCGCAGATTGACACCGTCAGGGCGGAAAAGAACCGTTTCTAGAATAGGTCAAGCTGCGGCTCTGGTCCAAGCCTGGGAAAGCCGATCGGATAATCGCCGGAGAAACAGGCGTGGCAGAACGATTCCTTATCGCCACCCACAGCGGTCAGCAGCCCCTCGTGTGACAGATAGCCAAGAGAATCGGCAGTAATATAACGCCTGATCTCCTCAAGGGTGTGGGATGAAGAGATCAACTCCTTGCGGTTTGGCGTGTCAATGCCGTAGTAGCAGGGATAGCTGGTCGGCGGCGATGAGATCCGCATATGAACCTCGCTGGCTCCGGCCTGCCGCACCATCTTGACGATCTTGCGGGAGGTTGTGCCCCTGACAATGGAGTCGTCGATGACCACTACCCGTTTCCCTTTTAACACTTCGCGGACCGGGTTCAGCTTGATCTTGACCCCGAAATGGCGGATCGACTGTGCCGGCTCGATGAAGGTGCGGCCAACGTAATGGTTGCGGATCAGCCCCAGTTCGAAACGGATCCCGGATTCTTCGGCATAGCCCATGGCAGCGGGCACGCCGGAGTCAGGCACCGGGATGACGATATCGGCATCAACCGCATGTTCTCTGGCAAGCTGCCGGCCGAGCTCCTTCCTTACCAGGTAGACGGTCTTGCCGAAGATGTACGAGTCAGGACGGGCAAAATAGACATGTTCAAAGATGCAATGGGAAGGCTTGACCTTCTTGAACGGGAAATGGGAAGTAATGCCACCGCGGCCGATGACGATCATCTCGCCCGGTTCCACCTCGCGGATGAACTCGGCCTCGATCAGGTCCAGAGCACAGCTTTCGGAGGCAACCACATAGGACTCGCCAAGCTTGCCGAGACAGAGCGGCCGGAAACCATGCGGGTCGCGAACCGCCACCATGCGGGTTTCCGTGATAAAAAGCAGGCAATAAGCTCCTTTGATCCGGTTGAGCGCTTCAACCATGCGCTCTTCAAGACTGCTGGCCTTAGAGGCAGCAAGGAGATGGACAATGATCTCCGTATCCATGGTGGTCTGGAAGATTGAGCCCCAGGCCTCCAACTCTGCCCTGATCAACTGGGAGTTGACGATATTGCCGTTGTGCGCCACGGCAATCGCGCCACGCGAATAGTTGACCAGTATCGGCTGGATGTTTTTGGAAACCGAATCGCCGGTTGTGGAGTAGCGGACATGACCGATTGCCGAATCGCCAGGGACATTGCGGAAGATCTCAGGATTGCCGAAAACATCGGCAACCAGCCCCATGCTCTTGTGGGAGTACAACCGCTGCCCATCCGAGGAGACTATGCCACAGGCCTCCTGACCACGGTGCTGCAGGGCATAAAGCCCCAGATAAGTCAGATTTGACGCCTCGCGATGATTGTATATCCCGAAAATGCCGCACTCTTCTTCAGGCCGGTACAGGTTCATATGTGCCTTTCTCGTTATACTTCGTGGTTACAAAAGGTTATTCCGGACATACTCCGCAGCATTTCGATAGAGCATCAGCCCGTCGCCATCTTCCGGCAACTCTTCACGGGTCCATCTAGGGTGCTGGGTATAATGGACAAATGCCTCGGGATGAGGCATCAATCCCATGAGACGGCCAGTGGGATCACACAGGCCGGCAACGGCATTCTGCGACCCGTTTGGATTAAGAGGAAAATCCATGGAAGGCGCCTCGTAGTTTTCGTCGGAATACTTGAAAACTGCCAGATGACCGGACTCGATCCGCTCAATGGTTTCGGTTGTATTGCACAGGAACTTCCCTTCGCCATGCCTTACCGGCAGATAGATCCCCTTCTCTATCCCCTTAGTGAAGATACAAGGAGAGCCTTGATCCACCTTCAAGTAACACCAGCGGTCCTGAAACCTGCCGCAGTCATTGTGGGTCAGGGTAACGGTCTGGCTCAAATGATCGCCATCAAGGGCGGGCAACATCCCCATTTTCACCATCAATTGGAAACCATTGCAGACGCCAAGAATCAGTTTGCCGCTATCAATAAAACGGATGAACTGTTCAACCAACCGCTCGCCAGTACCGGCGACCTTGGCGTTGGTCAGGCGGTTGGCCTGCGCCTTGGCGCTGCCAAGGTCATCACCATCAAGAAACCCACCGGTAAGATTGAGAAAATGAAAGTCATCCAGCCTGATCTCTCCGGAGAGGATCTCAGCAATATGGGCAATGACCGCCTCATCAAAACCGCCGAGCCGGCAGGCATGGGCAGCCTCTGTTTCGCAGTTGGTCCCGTTCCCGGTTATTACGATTGCACGTGATTTATCCGACATGTCAGAGTTCCCTCAATGTATTCTGCCAGGCTTCCTTCAGCTCGGCAAGAGCTGCCTTGATGACTGCAGACCCGCTCAAGCCGGTTATTGCCAGCATCGGTTCCTCGGTTACCACTCCTACGCAGGCAAAGCAGTTGCTGCTCATCAGCGCTTCAAACTCACCCTGCTTATCCGGACGAACGGTCACAAGATGACGAGAGGCCGATTCACTGAACAGCAGAGCAAGATCGTTCCTGCCTGACTGATCGCCTTTCCATAGAATTTTTGCCAGATCAAGCGAGATGCCGAAGCCGCCGGCAAAGGCCGCTTCTGCCGCAGCAACAGCAAGCCCGCCATCCGAGAGGTCATGGCATGATGCAACAGTGCCGGCCATCACCGCTTTATGATAGGCCTGATAGCGGCGATATGCCTTTTCAGCATCTACTTTCGGCACATTGTTGCCGACAAAACCCTTAAGGGCAAGGAATTCTGAGCCGCCAAGCTCGTCGGCAGTCTTGCCAAGCAGGTAGACCAGATCCCCAGGTTTCTTGACATCCATGGTAACGGCCTTGCGGCTGTCATCCATCTTGCCGATCACCGAGAACAGGAGCGTCGGCGGAATGGATATTTTGGTCGTACCGTCATAGAAGTCATTCTTCATCGAATCCTTGCCGGAAATAAGAGGCAGATTGTACACCATGCAGATATCGTACAGTGCCTGGTTCGACCGGACCAATTGCGCCATCTTGTATGGGCCGTCCGGCGTTTTCTCGGACAGCACCGGATCGCACCAGCAGAAGTTGTCGAGACCGGCAACCAGATCCAGGGAGCCACCGACGGCAACATAGTTGCGCAGTGCCTCGTCAACCGCGTTGGCTGTCATATGGTAAGCGTCGATATCAGAATAGCGCGGGCAGATGCCGTGTGCCGTCACCACCCCTTCGAAGGAGTCGAGAATCGGCCGCACAACCGCTGCATCCGAAGGGCCGTCATTGGTCACCCCGGTAAACGGTTTGACTACCGAGCCGCCCTGAACCTCGTGATCATAACGCCTTACCACCGATTCCTTCGAGCAGATATTTAACGATGAGAGCAGTGCACGCAGCTCAGCGGTGAAATCGCTTTTACCCGCAAGCACCGGCTCTTCGTGGACAGGAGGAGTCCACTTTGCCGGCAGCTGCATCGGCGGCAGCCCTTCGTGCATGAACGCCATCGGTAACCAGGCAACAGTTTTGTCACCGTAGAGGATATGGAAAACACCAGAGTCGGTGAACTCCCCAAGGACGGTGGACTCCACGCCGAATCGCCTGGACATTGCCAGGAACTCGTCAATTCGCTCAGGAGGTACAGCCATGGACATCCGCTCCTGGGCCTCGGAAATCAGGATCTCCCAAGGGTTGAGTCCGGGGTATTTGAGCGGCGCCTTGGCCAGGTCCATCCGGCAACCGCCGCACTCTCCGGCCATCTCGCCAATAGAAGAGGAGAGCCCCCCTGCCCCGTTATCGGTAATAAACCGATAGAGCCCTTTGTCGCGGGCCCGGATCAGGAAATCAAACATCCGCTTCTGGGTAATCGGATCACCGATCTGCACTGCAGTTACCGGGGAGTTCTCGTTCAACTCCTCGGAAGAGAAAGTGGCGCCGTGGATGCCGTCTTTACCGATCCGGCCGCCGGACATCACAATCAGGTCCCCAGGAATGATGTTTTTTTCGTGCCCAGGCTTACCGTTGACCTCGGCAGGCATCAACCCGGCGGTCCCGCAAAACACCAGGGGTTTGCCGCAAAAACGCTCGTCAAAGACGATGGAACCATTGACTGTCGGAATGCCGCTCTTGTTGCCACCATGCTCCACACCCTCAACCACTCCTTCGTAAATGCGGCGGGGATGAAGCAGACGTGACGGCAGCGGCTTGTCATAGAACGGATCGGCAAAACAGAACACGTCAGTATTGAAGATCAGCTTGGCTCCCTGCCCGGTGCCGAACGGATCGCGGTTGACACCGACAATGCCGGTGAGCGCCCCGCCGTACGGGTCAAGCGCCGAGGGAGAGTTGTGGGTCTCAACCTTGAACACCAGCGACTGCTTATCGTTGAACCTGATTACGCCGGCATTATCCTTGAAAACAGAGAGGCAGAAATCCTTGTCCCCCAGCTTCTCACGCACATCCTTGGTGGTCCGTTGGATAAAGCTTTTAAAGAGCGATTTTATCTCCTGGCGATTGCCATTTTCATCCTCATACTGGACTGTTCCGGCGAAAATCTTGTGTTTGCAATGCTCTGACCAGGTCTGGGCAAGGCATTCGAGCTCGACATCCGTTGGCCGGGCCCCAAGCCCCTGGCTGGCGCGCTCGGCAACCACCTTGGGATCGCGGTAATGACTCTGGATGATCTTCATTTCTTCCAGAGTCAGGGCAAGGACGCCGTCCTTACTGATCTTCATCAGCTCTTCGTCGGAAACTTCCAGATCGATCTCGCGCACCTCTGTCCTGGTTTCACCGGCAACCTTGGGAACGTAGACAGGGAAGCCTCTTTTTGCGGCAAACTCTGCTGCCGAGACAACAGAGTAGCGCTGGATCAGGGTATTGCAAAGGAGCCCGGTTGCTATGTTCTGCACGTCCTCCAATCGCAAATCCCCTTTGATCAGGTATTGGACCGAAGAATAGACTCCTTCGCCAGGAGAAAAGGACTGGGCAGCCAGGTATTCAGCCGCCTCTCGGGCAGTCCGGCCGACGTTGTCAGTGACTCCCGGCCTGAAACCGACCTCAACGGCAAAGTTGAAATCCTTGCCCTGGGGCCGGTCAACGGTCCAGGTTTGGATGACCGGGTCGCAGAAGGGGCCGCCGGCTATTTTTTCCAGAAGGTCACGGGAGAGATCCGCATCAACCGTGTAGACGTCTATCGACCTGACCTCGTCTACCGAAAGATGGAGGAAATGAGCGATTTCATTACGGATCCGCTCGCCGCGCGGGTCTCTTATGCTGTCTTTCAGCGCAATCTCTATGCGATGTGCCATTATTCTTCCTTGTGCAGGTAGATGGTTCTTGTTGGAAACGGGAATACGATGCCGGCCTCGGCAAACCGTTTGATGATCAGTTCATTTATGCTGTCTGTTGTACCAAATACCTTAGTGTAATCTGCCACCCAAAAGAACAGCGCCATATTCAGGGCACTGTCGCCGAAAGCAGTAAAAAATGCTTCGGGAGCCGGATCGCTGAGCACCCCTTCGACTTCAAGGGCAGCCGACACCAGGGTTCTTTTTACCAGTTCAATATCACTGCCGTAAGCCACGCCGACCGTTATCTTACCCTTTGCCTTGATATCCGGGAAAGCCTGGTTGATGACGGTGGTGTTGCAAAGATCAGAGTTAGGGATGATCAACAGAGTATTGTCCACTGTCTTGATTTTGGTGGTACGCAGTCCAATATCGGTCACATCGCCCCAGTTGCCGTCTTTCAGGTGAATCCGGTCGCCGATCCGGAATGGACGGTCGATCATCAGGGTGAACCCGGAAATCATGTTGGCCAGGGTATCTTTTGCCGCCATACCAATGGCAAGAGAACCGATGCCCAAGGCTGTCACCAGAGACAGTATATCGTAGTTGAAATGCTTCAGCACAATGATCAGCGCAGTGCCAATCAGGAAGATCGTTGCCAGTTTTTCGGCAAGCGGCACCAACTGACGATCAAGCCCCTCGCCATGCCGTTGCACCAGACGAGCTGCATACCACTGAAGAATTTCATCGGTACAGCGGTAAGCAACATTGGTGAGGATGGCAACATTAACAATAAACACCAGCCCCGAGGTCACCAGATGGACCTTCTGTGGTAATGCCAGGTAACTAACCGAGTAATAAAGACCGGCAAAGATCACCAGAAGTGATATCGGAGGCGTAATCCGCTTGAGTATCCGGTCATCAAGATCAGTCGCGGTAATAGAGGTGAAGCGAGGTGCAATATTTATCAGAATCCATCTGACTACCTTTGATAGCCACCAGAAAAAAACAAAAATCAGGACAGCAATCAGTATCTCCTTAATCCAGAAGAGATACAAGCTGTCTGTTTCCTGCAGTCGATAAAAATCGAGAATCCTATTCACCGAATACCCTCTTGAAAATAGTATCCACATGTTTCAGGTGATATTTCAGGTCAAAGGATTCACGAATCCGCGACTCGCCCAGAGCCCCGATCACCTCAGGATCGGCAAGCAGCTCGGTCAGAAAATCCTTCCCTTCCTGCCAGACCTTCATGGCGTTCTTCTGTACCAGTCGGTAGGCATCTTCGCGCGACACCCCGGACTGGGTGAGATCGAGCAGGATCTTCTGGGAGAAGACCAGCCCTTTCATCTGGTTAAGATTCCGGACCATATTGTCCGGGTAGACAACCAGGTTCTTGATCAGTCCGTGCAGACGACGCAGGGAGAAATCGAGGGCCACCGTAGCATCTGGCGCGATATAGCGTTCGACCGAACTGTGGGAAATATCCCGCTCATGCCAGAGGGCAACGTTTTCCAGTGCCGGAATGCACAGTCCGCGAATATATCGAGCCTGGCCGGTCAGGTTTTCCGAGAGGATCGGGTTGCGCTTGTGCGGCATTGCCGACGATCCCTTTTGCCCCTTGCTGAAGAACTCTTCGGCCTCAAGTACCTCGGTGCGCTGCAGATGGCGAACTTCTACGGCTATCCGCTCCATGGAAGAGGCGATGATTGCCAGGGCACAGAAGTACTCGGCATGGCGGTCACGGGGTATGACCTGGGTCGAGACCGGCTCCGGCTTGAGCCCCATCTTTTCGCAGACATACTCCTCGACATAAGGGTCAATATTGGCAAAAGTGCCGACAGCACCGGAGATGGCGCCGGTAGCGATGTTTTCCCGAGCCGCGGCGAGCCTGACGCGGTTCCGTTTCATCTCGGCATACCAGGAGGCCAGCTTGAGACCAAAGGTCACCGGTTCGGCATGGATGCCGTGCGAACGCCCCATGCATACCGTATCCTTGTGCTCCATTGCCCTGGTCTTTATCGACTCCAAGACCATATCCAGGTCGATGAGCAGTTCATCCGCAGCCTGGACCATCTGCATCGACAAACAGGTATCAAGCACATCCGAGGAGGTCATCCCCTGGTGGATGAACCGCGCTTCCGGGCCAACAAATTCGGCAACTGACGTGAGAAACGCAATGACATCGTGCTTTACCTCCAACTCAATGGCATCGACGCGTGCTATATCAAAATTTCCTTTTTCACGAATTACCGGTACCACCTCTTTCGGGATAACTCCCAGTTCAGCCTGGGCCTCGCAGGCGAGCGTCTCGATCTCAAGCCAGATGCGGAAACGATTTTCAGGCTCCCAGATACGTGCCATCTCTGGTCGGGTATAACGTGGAATCATAGGTGAAACCTTTCTTGAACTGAAATTATAATGTCAGCGTCAAACTGGGCTGATACTGATTGCCGACAAAAAGCTGCGGATTGCAGGTATTCTGCCCTGCGAGAAATGATGTTGTGGCTGCCAGTGCTTTTTCCGGGTCGTTGTTCACCTCTGAAAGATGTGCAAGAAAAAGCCCGGCGAGTTCTCCATGGAGAATGTCCTGGAGAAGATCAACAGATTCGGCATTGGACAGATGACCATGCCGCGATTTTATTCTCTGCTTTAGATGCCATGGATACGGTCCGTTCATGAGCATCTCTTCGTCATGGTTCGACTCCAGAACCAAGGCTCGGCACCCTTGAAGCTTATCCTTTACAAGCCTGGTGGCAATCCCCAGGTCAGTTGCGACACCTGTTTTGCCTTCACTGCTTTCAATGACAAACCCCACAGGATCGCAGGCATCATGGGTAATGGGAAATGGGTCGATATGGAGATCCCGGAACTGGAAACCGGTCCCCGGCTGAAACTCGATAATATCACATTTGCCGATCTGCCTGCTTGCCGCTTCTTGGGTTCGGTGACTGACAATCACCGGGATCTTGAGTTTACGGGCGAGCGCCCCTACGCCGGAAATATGATCTGAGTGCTCGTGGGTGATAAAAACCGCCGCAAGTTTTTCAGGTTTAAGCCCCCTGCTTTCAAGTCGTTTACAGATCTCTCGTCCTGAGCACCCGGAATCGACAAGAATGCAGGTCTCTCCGGACTCAATATAAACGGAATTCCCCTTGCTCCCACTGGCCAGCAGGCAGAGTTTCATAAAGCAGCATCTCCAGTTCAGGCATGGGGAATCATTCAGCAGATAGTAATAAACAAACATCTATACATCAACATATCGAGTCGTTCAAGGAGAAATCAGATGATGTTCATGTATTCAATTGTGGCATCAACGGCAAGGGGATTTAAAGGGAGCAGAATATGGAAAGTTGAGCCGGGAAATTTCTCAGGGCTATAGCCCGGGGATTCCACCCAGATCTCGCCACCATGCATCTCAACAATCCCCTTAGCGATTGCCAAGCCGAGACCGGCCCCTTTCGCTTTGAAAGCAACCTTGCCAGTGCTGTGCTCCTCAATCTTACCAGCCTCATAAAACTTTTCGAATATCCTGATTTTATCTTCACCATCGATGCCGATACCGGTATCGGAGACAGTAATTTCCACAAAAATATGGTTTTCCTTCTCACTGCTGACCGGGGTTATCCCCGATTCGAGAGCCTGATTCCTGCGACCGACAATATACTTGGCTGAGGTCGTTACCGTAACCGTGCCCCCATCAGGAGTAAACTTAATCGCGTTCCCCAGTACGTTGGAAAGAAGCTGGATGAGCCGGATGCTATCCCCTCTGATGGGCGGAATTGACTCGTCGAGATTAATTTCCAATGCCTGATGCCGCATATTAAAAAAGAACCGTAGTTCATTAACGGCATCTTCCACCAAACGGTTTACATTTATATCTTCCAGTTTCAGGCGCAGTCGCTTCTCGTCAATCATGGACAGATCTACCATGTCCTTGACAATGGCATCGAGTCGTACTGCAGCGTTGGAGATGTTTTCCACCATCTCAAGCACGGTACTATCGACCTGGTCAGCCATATCAGACATGATCAGCTCTGCATAGCCCATGATCACGGTCAGAGGGGTCTTCAATTCATGAGAGGCAAGCCCGAGAAACGAGTCTTTCATCTTGTTCAGGCGGGCAAGATCGGCCGCACTTTTCCCAAGATTCAGCAAGGTTTCGCGTTCCTTGGTGATATCTCGGAAAATGGCCTGGGCAACGAACTGGTTGCCGCTGCGACTGGTACTGAAATTGACCCTGGCCAGAATGATCTCGCCGCTTTTCCTGGTGAATTGCATCTCTTCGCTTACATGCTCACCAGCCAGGGACCTTCTGAAAAATGCGTGAATTTTGGGAATATTCTCAACATTCAGCAGCAGCAGCAACTTGGTTAGCTGGAGACCGGCAACCTCAGCCGAGGAATAGCCGAAAAGGTCCTCAGCCATCTTGTTGACCATGCTGATCACTTCGTCGCTGCCAATAAGCAGGATGGCATCGCCGGAGTCCTCCATAAGTGATTTATAAAGGTGCTCGGAACGCTCCAGCTCGTAACTCAGGTTTTCAAGTTTTTGATACGACTGACGAAGCTCGTCATGAGCGCCGGCAAGATCTCGGTAGTTACGCTGAATCTCCTCGTCACGGCTTCTAAGAGATTCAGACATGAAATTGATATTTTTCGCTAACTGGTTGAATTCATAAATCGGCACTTCTTCGATTTTTGTATCAAAAGCCCCGCGCGCAATGGTCTTAACACCTTCAAGCAGAGAGGCAATCGGCGTCAGGATACTTCTATTGACAAAGATGACTAAAAAGGAGAATGACCCGAGAAGTGCGATAACCAAGACGAAGAGCGACCGGAATATCTTGGTATTTACGCGGGCATTGACACTGTCCAGAGGAAAACCGACATGGACAATCGCCGAAAGCTTGCCATCTGCGGAAAATACATTGGTTACAGTGTCGTAATACTGATGTGTTGTCCCGATAATCCTTGCGGCACGGAGGTCTTTGGTAGTTATGGTCTTGCTGACATCGCTGAGTTGAAGTTGTAAAAAGATTTGGTCATTGAGGAAGAGGTAACGTCCGGAAGGGTCGGTAACGATGCAATAGGCAATGTCAGGGTTGTTAGTGACCAGTTCACGGCATTTTTCGGAGACTCCTGACACATCCTTCAATTCCAGACCGAGGCCTACGACCTTTTCGGTGTAGCTCTTCATGGAATTGCCGATATTCTGCGCACGCAAAACCAGGATATTGACATACTCCCGCTTGTCCTCAACTATCTCCATGGCAGAGAGACAAAAAATGAGAATAAACAGAAAAATGAAGGAAAAGAAGGTTATCCTGAATTTGAGAGTATGCTTCATGCCAGACGCCACGGTGCGGCTTGACTAATTATTTTTAAAAGATACGGAATAGTAGCATGAGTATTGGCTTTTGCCAAATGATCCATACTAGTTATACCGCCCCCTGGACAGGTGTGGTTTTCGCAAAATCGACCGCTCGATCAATCCTACGCAACGTTTCATTCATGCCCAATGTTTCGACAACTTCAAAAATGCCGGGTGCAGCGGTCTTCCCGGTTAACGCCACCCGTGCCGGCTGGGCAACCTGCGGCAATTTGATACCCATGTCCGTGCAGAGCTCTTTGAATGCTGCCCCTATCGTGACTGCGTCGAATGAGTCAAGCGAGGCAAGCCGGGTCTTCAGCTCCGCCAGCACTGCCGATGTTTCAGGATTAAGAAATTTTTCAGCAGCATCGGCATCGAACGGGTAGTCAGGCTGATAATAGAAAAGTGCACCGTCAGCCATTTCTATCATGGTCCGAGCCCTCTCCTGCAGCGTCGTTACCACTGCCGGCAGTGACGGCCCGTCTGTTGGGTCTACGCCGCGCTCCTTGAGAAAAGGCAATAACAGCGTGGCCAGCCGTTCCGGATCACCGGTCTTGATGTAATGGGCATTCAGCCAAAGCAGTTTATCCGGGTTAAAAACCCCGGCAGACTTGCCAACTGCCTCAATGGAAAATTTCTCAATCAGGTCCTCGCGGGAGAAGATCTCTTCATCACCGTGGCTCCATCCCAGTCGAACCAGATAGTTAACCATTGCTTCCGGAAGCAATCCCATGTCACGGTACGCCATGACGCTTGTCGCTCCGTGCCTCTTAGAGAGGCGCGTCTTGTCGCTGCCGAGAATCATCGGCACATGGGCAAACTGCGGTACCGGTTTACCCAGCGCTTCATAGAGCAGGATCTGGCGAGGGGTGTTGTTGATATGGTCATCGCCCCTGATAACCATGGTGATCCCCATACTGGCGTCATCGATAACAACCACGAAATTATAGGTCGGAGTCCCGTCGGTGCGCTGAATAATCAGATCGTCCAGTTCTTCATTGTTGAACGAGATCGGCCCTTTGATCAGATCGTTAAAGGCAGTCAACCCTTCATGCGGAGCACGAAAGCGGACAACCGAGGGTTTGTCAGGGTTTACCTCCGTCAAATTCCTGCAGGTGCCGTCATACTTCGGTTTGCGCCCTTCCTTCATGGCTAGTTCACGCTTTGCTTCCAGTTCTTCCGAGGTACAGTAGCAACGATAGGCCTTACCCTCATCGAGAAGCTTCTGGACATACTCCTTATAAAGCGGAAAGTTGTCCGACTGATAAAAGGGGCCCTCGTCCCAGTCCAGCCCGAGCCACTCCATCCCTTGCAGAATCGCATCAACTGATTCCTGAGTCGACCGGGCGACATCGGTATCCTCGATACGCAGGATGAAGGTACCTTTGAGCTTTTTGGCCAGCAGCCAGTTAAAGAGAGCAGTGCGTGCTCCTCCGATATGGAGGTAACCAGTGGGACTCGGCGCAAAACGAAGGCGAATATTGGACATGCGAACCTCGAAATTATCGATAACTAGTCTGAATACTTTTCGTCAGGAAGCTTCTCTCCTGGGACGGCGTACTCTTCCGACGCCCATGCCCCAAGATCGACCATCCGGCACCTGTTACTGCAAAATGGTCGATCCGGATTCCCATCCCAAACTACAGGCTTTCTGCATATAGGGCATTTCACAGCACCGGGCGTCATTTTCTTACTTCAACCGGTGGGCGTACAGCGGAAAACGCTTCATGAGATTATTTACGTCAGCCTTAATGGCAGCCAGTTTCTCATCGTTACCGATATTCGCCACAGCTTCGGCTATAAAGCCGGCCACCAGCTCCATTTCCGGTTCTTTGAGGCCATGACTGGTTGCTGCAGGCGTCCCAACCCTGATGCCGGAAGTTACGAACGGAGAGCGGGTCTCGAAAGGCACAGTATTCTTGTTCACCGTAATTCCAGCCTTGTCCAGCGCCTCCTCAGCTGCTTTACCGGTGGTCTCGGTGCCGGAGAAATCTATAAGCATGAGGTGGTTGTCAGTACCGCCGCTGGTCAGTTTGAAGCCACGCTTCATAAGTGCTTCAGACAGCGCCTTGGCGTTTTTCACAATCTGGGTCTGATACACCTTGAACTCTGGCTGGAGCGCCTCTTTGAAAGCCACAGCCTTAGCAGCAATGGCATGCATTAACGGACCGCCCTGGATGCCAGGGAAAATTTGAGAATTCAGGGCCTTGGCAAACTCTTCGCGGCACAGGATCATGCCGCCACGCGGGCCACGCAGCGTCTTGTGCGTGGTCGTGGTCACATATTCCGCATAAGGTACCGGGCTTGGGTGCAGTCCGGCAGCTACCAGACCGGCAATATGAGCCATATCAACCATGACTACAGCGCCAACCTTATCGGCAATCTTGCGAAATGCCTGGAAATCAATGATTCGCGGGTACGCGCTGGCGCCTACTACGATCATTCTGGGTTTATGCTCTTCAGCAAGCCGCTCAACCTCGGCATAATCAATAGTCTGTGTTTCGGGAGTCACCCCGTAAGGGACAATATTGAAAAAACGACCGGAAAAGTTTACCGGGCTGCCATGCGTCAGGTGGCCACCATGAGAAAGGTTCATACCGAGGATCGTATCCCCAGGCTTGCAGGCAGCAAAGTAGACGGCCATATTGGCCTGTGAACCTGAATGTGGCTGCACATTGGCATGCTCGGCGCCGAAAAGCTCCTTGGCCCGATCTATTGCCAGTTGCTCAACAATGTCTACCTGGTGGCAGCCGCCGTAATAACGCTTGCCTGGATAACCTTCGGCATATTTGTTGGTGAGAACAGAACCCTGAGCCTCAAGTACAGCCTCTGAAACAAAATTCTCAGAAGCTATCAATTCGAGGTTATACTCCTGACGTTCCGTCTCCCGTGATATGGCACTGGCAACTTCCGGATCGAATTTCTCAAGAATTGACATCTATCGTCTCCTTGTATACATGTTTTAAAAAAAGCAAACGGGACATTTAGTCCCGTCTGTTTATAGTAACGCATCAATTTCGAAAACCTAGTTACAAAAGGCTTTTTCCAGTTGGGCAATTTTATCCAGGCGCAGTTGATGCCGCCCCCCCTCAAAAGTCGCATCAAGCCAGGCAGCAACTATTTCACATGCCCTGGACTGATCAATGACTCTCCCCCCCAAAGCAAGGACATTGGCATTATTGTGTTCCTTGGCCATCCTGGCCATGAAACTGTCGGTGACCAGCGCTGCACGAATGCCAGGGATCTTGTTGGCAGCTATTGAAATGCCGATGCCGGTCCCGCAAACGACAATGCCGCTGTCAGCATCTCCATTGGCAACAAGCCTGGCTACTTTTTCACCGAAATCAGGGTAATCAACCGAGGCATCAGAATCAGTCCCAACATCAAGAACCTCTATGGACCGGTTATTCAGAAAATCTACAATTTCTGTTTTTAGCTGATACCCGCCATGATCGCTTCCCAAGGCGATTTTCATAATGCCCCCCTTAAATCTTCTTGAAGAGAATGGAGGCGTTAGTCCCGCCAAAACCGAAGTTATTGCTCATTGCATATTCGATCTTGGCATCACGAGCAGTGTTTGGGACATAATCCAGATCGCACTCTGGATCAGGCTCTTGATAATTGATGGTTGGCGGGACCACACCCTTGTTCATGGCCATAAGGCTGAAAACAGCCTCAATGCCGCCAGCAGCGCCTAGGAGATGTCCGGTCATCGACTTGGTCGAAGACACCATTACCTTTTTAGCATGGTCACCAAAGGTGCTCTTTATGGCCATGGTTTCGTAAAGATCGTTCATGGGGGTTGAGGTACCATGAGCATTGATGTAGCCAACCTGCTCCGGGTTTATGCCGGCGCCGTTCAGAGCCATCTTCATGCACCTGGCTGCGCCCTCTCCCCCAGGAGCTGGAGCTGTCAGGTGGTAGGCATCACCGGTCAAGCCATAACCAACAACCTCACCGTAGATTTTCGCACCACGTTTCCGAGCTGACTCGTACTCCTCAAGAACAACAATCCCAGCGCCCTCGCCCATGATGAAACCGTCACGGTTTTTCTCAAAAGGCCTGGATGCAGCGGTCGGATCGTCATTTCTGGTGGAAAGGGCCTTCATGACAGCAAAGCCGCCAATCCCAAGTGGGGTAACTGTAGATTCGGTGCCACCGGCAATCATGGCATCAGCGTCGCCACGCTTGATCATGTGGTATGCGTCACCGATTGAGTGAGTACCTGTCGCACAAGCAGAAACCGATGATACGTTGGGCCCCTTTGCACCATATTTCATCGAAATATGCCCTGGGGCGAGATTTATGATCAGCATGGGGATGAAAAATGGCGAGATCTTTTTATATCCCCCCTCCATGAGCGCCTGATGATATTTCTCAATGGTCGGCAACCCGCCAAGACCGGCACCTACCAGGACTCCGACCCGCTCGGCATTGCTTTCATCAATGACCAGTCCGGAATCCTCCATGGCAAAATGTGCCGCAGCCAAGGAATATTGGATAAAGAGATCCATTTTCTTGATCTCTTTTTTGTCGATAAAGTCTTCCGGATTGAAGTCCTTGACCTCACCTGCGATCCGCACAGGAATATCAGAGGCATCAAAACGGGTAATGCCGGCAATTCCTGACCGGCCAGCAGTAAGGGCGTTCCAATTCACATCATTGCCGGTCCCTAGGGGTGATACGACGCCGACCCCAGTCACCACAACTCGTCTCATACGTTTTGTCTCCTGAATATCAGAAAAAGGGTGCCCTCTGGAGGCACCCATGAAAAACGAAGATCTCTTTCTCGTGCGAGAAGGATTTCCTAGGTGTGCTCAGTAATATAGTCGATGGCGTCCTGAACATTCTGAATCTTCTCAGCGTTCTCATCGGAGATCTCGATATCGAATTCTTCTTCGAGGGCCATTACCAGTTCAACAGTGTCAAGCGAATCAGCGCCTAGATCGTCCATGAATGACGCTTCGTTGGTGACCTGTGCCTCTTCAACACCCAGCTGCTCGGCTACTATTTCCTTAACTCTTTTTTCTATTGTGGACATTCCTCATACCTCCATTGATGTTTTACCTTTATCAGGCAGTGTGTGCGTGTCTTTGCTTCTTAGCACGATTCTCTAAAATTGCAAAAGGTATTTTTACATGTACATCCCGCCGTTGACAGCAATAACCTGACCGGTAATATACCCTGAATTCTCTGCAGCAAGGAATACTACCGCATTTGCAATATCTTCAGGCGATCCGAGACGCTCCAAAGGTATCTGGGCCGTCAGTTCCCCGCGGACCTTTTCGGAAAGGGCATCAGTCATCGCTGTTGCGATAAAACCAGGGGCAACGGCATTTACTGTGATGTTTCTCTTTGCCAGCTCACGGGCATTGGATTTAGTGAGACCGATTAGCCCGGCCTTGCTGGCGCAATAGTTGGCCTGACCGGCATTACCCATCTGGCCGACAATGGACGCAATATTGATTATTCTGCCGGAACGCTGCTTGGTCATGACTTTTGATACCGCTCTGGTGCAAAGGAATGCACCTTTAAGGTTTACGGTCAGCACCGCGTCCCAATCCTCGTCCTTCATCCTGAGGAGAAGCCCGTCACGGGTGATTCCAGCATTGTTGACAAGAATGTCAACACGACCGAATTTCGCTACTGCAGCGTCAACCATTTTTTCGGCATCCTCAGCAACGGTAACGTTACCCTGGACTGCAATAGCTTCCGCCCCCAGCTGCTTAAGCTCCTCGACCACGACCTCGGTTGCGGCAAGGTCAAGATCTACCGCAACGATCTTCGCTCCCTGTGCAGCAAGTGCCAGTGAGATGCTACGGCCAATACCACGGGATGCACCGGTGATTAAGGCTATCTTTCCATTTGGCATTGCATAGCTCCTTTTCAACTAGACTTAAAATGACGACTAAAGTGCCTGCAATGAGGCGACATCCTCAATATTTGCTGTTGAGGATTCTTTACTGATTCTTTTGACCAAGCCGGACAGAACCTTGCCTGGTCCGATTTCCAGAAATGAGGAAACCCCGGATCCAACCATGCACAGGATGGAATCTTCCCAGCGGACAGGGGCGCTTACCTGCTTGACCAGCAGCTCACTTACCCGTGATGAGTCCTGATTCGGCTGTGCCTCCACATTGGTTACAACAGGCGATGAAAGGCCGTTCACTGTCACCTCGGCCAGGACTGCTGCCAGCCTTTCCCCTGCCGGCACCATAAGAGAGCAATGGAATGGGGCGCTTACCGGCAGCAGCATCGCTTTACGGAAGCCTCTCCCTTTTGCAATTTCAATGGCCCGGTTCACAGCTGAAGAATGACCTGCAATGACAACCTGGCCAGGAGAATTGAAATTAGCCGGAGAAACAACCTCTCCTTGTGCGGCTTCAGTGCAAATCTCGGCAATGATTGTCGGCTCAACGCCTAGAATAGCGGCCATAGCCCCGGTGCCTACAGGAACAGCCTCCTGCATAAAAGCACCACGGGATCTGACTGTTTTCACGGCATCGGAGAATGCCAGCGCTCCTGATGCAACCAAGGCAGAATACTCACCTAAAGAATGACCGGCAAAATAGTCAGCCTGAAGCCCCTTTTCAGCCTGCAGGACGCGCAAAGCGGCAATGCTGACCGTCAGTATCGCTGGCTGAGTATTGGTAGTCAGCTTGAGGTCCTCATCCGGACCGTTAAAACATAACTCCGAAAGTTTGAATCCCAGGGCGTCATCGGCTTCACTGAAAACATCCTGCGCAATTTTGAAATTTTGAGCCAGATCTTTACCCATCCCTGCAAACTGGGAACCTTGGCCTGGGAAAATAAAAGCGCGTTTAGACATTTTAACTCCGTGGAAAGAATTAGTATAAATTACCAGCGGATCAGGGTGGATGCCCAGGTCAACCCACCACCAAAGGAATCAAGGAGCAGTAGATTCCCTGGCTGGATTCTTCCGCTGCGGTTTGCTTCATCAAGGGCAATCGGAATGGAGGCCGCTGAGGTGTTCCCGTATTTATGGAGGTTGACGAAGATCCTGTCGTTATTGATACCGAGACGTTTGCCGATTGCATCAATTATCCGGCGGTTAGCCTGATGAGGGATAAAAAGATCGATATCGTCTAGCTTAAGATCGTTTGCATCAAGCGCTTCGTGGGCGGCGTCTTCCATTGCCCTCACAGCAAGCTTGAACACTTCGTTTCCCTGCATCTGCAGGAACATGAGCCGCTCTTCCAGCGCTTTCTTTGAGGCTGGGTTTCTGTTGCCAATCCCTGGCTGAAACAGGAGGTCCCAGTAACTGCCATCGCTGTGGATGTGGGTGGAAAGAATACCATTCCCTGATTGAGATGTACCGAGAACTACCGCACCGGCACCATCACCGAAGAGACAACAGGTATTACGATCACTCCAGTCCACTACCCGGGAAAGAACTTCAGCCCCGATCACCAAGGCCTTACTGATGCTTCCGGTAATTATCATCTTCTCAACAAGCGATAGCCCGTAGAGAAAACCGGAACAGGCTGCTGAGATATCAAACGCGGCGGCGCGAGAGGCTTTGATATTGTTCTGAACAAGGCATGCGGTTGACGGAAACGGAAAATCAGGGGTTACAGTAGCAACGACTATCAGTTCTATTTCATCTGCCGTAACACCGGCTTTTTCCAGCGCCAGTTCTGCAGCCTTTGTTGCGAAAGTAGAGGTATATTCACCAGAAGAGGCAATGTGACGTTCAGCTATACCGGTCCTAGACGTAATCCATTCGTCGGTGGTGTCCACCATACGCTCTAGATCGGCATTTGTAAGTATTTTAGCCGGCACTGCACAACCGGTTCCCAGGATTACTGGCCGTAACATCAGTTCCCCCAATACCTCAGCTGATTGCAGTTTCCTTGTTAAGCCCCTCCGGCTGAGTTGACCGCGCAAAATTCTCCTGGAGCTTTTCCGCCATCTTCTGGTTAACTCCCCGCTGGGCATACTCGTGAGCAAACTTAATGGCATTTTTGATGGCTTTGGTGTTTGAGCCACCGTGGCAGATCATGCCAACACCATCAATACCCAAAAGCGGGGCACCGCCGTATTCGGCGTAATCGACTTTTTTCATGAAACGCTGGAATGCCGGACGGGCAAGAAGAAAGCCAATTTTAGGAAGAAAGCTTTTCAGGATCTCTTCTTTGAGCATCTTGCCCACAGCTTCTGAAAGCCCCTCAGAAAGTTTCAACACGACATTGCCGACAAAGCCGTCGCAAACAACGACATCAACAGCTCCGGCAAAAATATCCCGTCCCTCGATATACCCGGCATAACTAATTGGCGCATCTTTCAGAAAAGCGTTGGTCTCGCGCGTCAATTCGTTACCTTTGCTCTCCTCTTCCCCATTCGAAAGAAGACCTATGCGCGGGGTTTCGATCCCCATGATAGAACGGGCATACACCGAGCCCATTATGGCAAAGTGAACAAGATGAACAGGTTTGCAGTCGACATTCCCTCCGACATCAAGGACAAGGGTCTTCCCCTTGAGCGTTGGGAATATCTGCGCAATAGCAGGACGCTCGATGCCTTTGATCCGTTTGAGCACAAACATGCCTGCTGCCATGGTCGCTCCGGAGTTTCCGGCACTGACCACAGCTTCGGCATCCCCGCTCTTTACCAGTTCAAAGGCAACGCGTATGGACGAGTCTTTTTTCTTTCGTATTGCATCAGAAGGGGAATCATGCATCCCGACAACTTCACTGGCATGCTTGATCTGTATATCAAGTCCCGTGGAGTCATAATGAGCCAGTTCCGCACGTATCCGGTCTTCGTCACCAACAAGGGTTACCGGAATACCGAATTCGCGAGCGGCATTGACAGCACCCTCCACCTCGACACCAGGAGCGTTGTCTCCCCCCATCGCATCTATAGCAACTCTCATAGCAAATAACCAGTCAGGGTGGCAGTGTGATCAGATTTAGAGGTCTTCGGTCTTCAGGATTTCTTTCCCTTTATAAGTCCCGCATGAAGGGCATACCCTGTGCGGCATCTTTGGCGACTTGCACTGAGGGCAAACAGATGTAGCCGGAGCGGTAAGAAAATCGTGGGCACGTCTCATATTCTTGCGTGATTTGGATGTCTTTTTCTTGGGTACTGCCATATTTATGCTCTCCTTTTGTTATCTTTCCACCTTGAAATTCTTCAATGCACTAAACGCAAAACCAGTGCTTGTTTCTGAGCATCTACAAGTTGTTGTATTAAGATCTGCCCCGCAGGTCGAACAAAGCCCTTGGCAGCTGGTTGTGCACAGCGGTTTGAGCGGAAGCTCTATCAATACATGATCAGCGATTTCAGGTGCAACATCAATCTCGTCACCTTCGTAATATGCCGACACAAGTTCTTTTTCACCCAGTTCCACCTCTTCATCAGGAGTGAACCGGTCTTTGGACTTGGAGTAGAAAATCGTAAACTCTGACTTCAATCCAGTTTCGTAAGCAGCGAGGCACCTGGAGCAGGCCAGTGTTACGTTTACTGACACAACCCCTTCAACGCGAATATGGTCGTACTCTCTGACTATCGAGAACTCAAGCGACAGCGGCGAACGAAAAGTGCATTCACCATCATCCTGTAGCGCCTTGAGTACGGGGTGCTCGGCTATTTCCTCGACAGCAGTTATGCGACGCACCTTGTCGGTTATGTCGTTAACGCGGATGATCACTTGGCACCTGTCCCTTGGCGTTCAAAGCTTTTCAGTATAGTGATACAGAAAAGGTTGTCAAGGATTTTTGCGCCAACCCGAATTGACCAGGACTTTCTCATACCGCATCAATAATGAAAATGCAAGGATTAATGAAGATAGCTGAGAATCGATATGTCCGGATCTGCTGATATGTTAGCTGCACCAACCAACATCACCGACTCCAACCCTGAGCACCTCAGGTTGATTGCCGATAAGACTCACCACTGAGCTTACATCTGCAGGCAGGAGACCCCCGTCGATAATGATGTCTAGATCGTTGCCCATCTCGTCGACTATTTGCTGAGGATCACCTATTGGGTCTTCACCTGAACGGTTGGCGCTTGTGGTAATAATGGGATGTGCCAGCCGTTTGACAATTTCCAGGCAAATCCTGTTGTCAGGAATGCGGATACCAACCGTCTTCTGCCTTGTTAACAGCAGATCCGGAACAACACTCCCCGCATCCAGGACAAAAGTGTAAGGACCGGGGAGGAGTCTTTTCATAACCTTAAACGCATAGTTACTGACCTTGGCATAGCGCGCCACCTCGGAAAGATCAGCACAGATAAAGGAAAAAGGTTTTTTCTTTTCACGTTGCTTAAGCTGGTAAATGCGCTCAATGCCACGTTTATTGAAAATGCTGCAGCCAATCCCATAGGTCGTGTCTGTCGGATAGGCGATGATCCCGCCCTTTTCCAGAGTGGCAGCAACGCGCTCAATAAGGCGTGGTTGCGGATTTTCGTGGTTTATGGCAAGCAGCATTTCAGTCTTCCGGGTTCAGACATGACAGCTCTTTCGGCACAAAAAGCCCGTCTTTCTGGATCAGTTTATTGTCAAACCAGATCTCTCCATCCCCGGAAAGGAGTTTGACCATGTCCCAGTGAACAGCGGATTTATTGCCGTTGTCACACTCATCATAACACTGTCCGGGGGTAAAATGAATGGAGCCGAATATCTTTTCGTCAAACAGGATATTGCGCATCGGCCTGCGAATCCCGGGATTGACCCCAATGGCAAATTCGCCGATATAGCGAGCACCCTCATCTGAATCCAGAATTTTGTTTAGCTCTTCATTCATCCCGGTGCATTCTGCCTTGATGATCCGGCCTTTTTTAAATTCCAGGCGGATCCCGCAGAATTCCTTACCCTGGTAGATGGTCGGACAGTTATAGGTAATATACCCCTCAACCGAGTCCCTGACCGGAGCAGTAAACACCTCACCGTCAGGAATATTGAACCTGCCGTCGCACTTGATCCCGGGAAGCCCTCCGATACTGAAATTCAAATCAGTGTCCGAAGCTTTAATCCTTACCCGGTCGGCCTTGTCCATCAACTTTTTCAGCTTATCCTGCTTTCGGGATTCTGCTGCCCAGTCAATACAGCATGCGGAAAAAACATAATCCTCATATTCCTCAAGACTCATCTTCGCTTCCTGCGCCCCGCCATGCGTAGGATAACGCGTGACCACCCACCGGGTATGCTTCACCCGCCAATCCTGAATCGGTCGCAATAATCGGGAATATGCAATCATATTGGCTTGGTTGGCATTGGCCATAACCATTGAATTATCGGCAGCAGATATGGCGATAAAGACCGTTACCTGCTTCATGAAATCCAGCTTGTGTTGCGGAAACCAAGAAACCTGTTCCTTGGAAGCAGTATTGTAAAATAGCCTATTTACCTCAGGTAAGCTAAAGTCATACTCGACATATTTCGCCCCTTTCTTGAGACAAAGCGCGTACAATTCCTTGACCAGCGGCGCTGCCTCAAAGCCAGAAGCGGAAATAAGAACGATATCACCCTTCTTCACCCGGGTTGAATAGTTAACAAGCACTTCTGCAAGCTGATTTATGCGTGGATCTCTCAAGCAACCCTCCAGGAATATGAATACCAAAAACTATCGGAAGATGTTGATAGCAGTGCACCTGCCATTAAACGGTTACCGACCAGTGTGCCCAAATCCACCGCTACCTCTCGTTGTCTCATCCAGTTCATCAACTTCAACCAGCTTTGCCTGTACCACCGGCGCCACAACCATCTGCGCAATTCTTTCGCCATCACTCACAACAAAAGGTGCGTCTCCGTGGTTTATCAGGATAACCCCAATTTCACCTCGATAATCAGCATCAATGGTGCCGGGTGAGTTCAACATGGTTATCCCATACTTTAAAGCCAGACCGCTCCTGGGCCGTATTTGCGCTTCATAGCCATCGGGGAGCGCAACTGCTATTCCTGTAGGGACAAGCATCCGTGCCCCCGGTGACAATACCAAATCTTCGGCCAATTCGGCATACAGATCCATCCCGGCAGAATGGCTGGTCATATATACTGGCAAAGGGGTCGTTGACTGAGAGTGGATCCTCTTTATGAGAACAGTTACCGGTTTCATGAAATATCCAAGGTTATAAGATGAGAGATGATACAGTGGGCAGGGCCAAACCAGACTTCCCCAAAAGAACCAGATTCAACGAGCTTGCGGAAAAAAGCTCACAGGATAGTTCCTGGACAGTCTCTGCAGTAACTTGATCAAAGCTGTTCATAATATCCTTAAGGGACTGGTATTTGCCAAAATACACTTCATTTTTGGCCAGCTTGGACATCCGATTGTCACTACTTTCCAGAGAAAGGAGAATATTCCCTTTCAACTGCTCCTTGGCAGCAGAGAGTTCATCCCTGGTAAGGGGGTCTACCTTGAGACGATGCATTTCACGAAGAATTATTTCAACGACCTCATCCATACGCTCCTGACTGGTTCCGGCATAAACGACAAGAGAGCCGCTGTCCGAATGAGAAGCAACGTACGAATAAATGGAATACGCCAACCCCTGCTTTTCCCTGACCTCCTGAAAAAGGCGCGAACTCATGCTGCCACCAAGCACTGCGTTGAGGATATACGACTCATAGCGCCGTGCGTGGTTCTGCGGAAGCGCCTTGGTGCCAAGACAAAGATGGAGCTGCTCCAGTTCTTTTTCAAAATGAAGCACGCCATTCCCGTGTAAAGGATGCAGGGTCTCTGCAACCGGCTTGCCGGGAACAAGATTTTTGAAAAGCACCGAGACCAGACGGATCAGGTCTTCATGATCAACATTGCCTGCGGCAGCGATGATAATATTATCGGCGCAATAAGTGTCACTCTTGTGATCCAGCAGAAAATCCCGGGTAAGCGACTCCACGCTCTCTTCGGTACCGACTATCGGGCGACCGAGCGGATGTTCCTTCCAGAAATTCTGGCAATAAAGATCGTGGATGAAATCGTCAGGCGTGTCCTCCAGCATGTTGATCTCCTGGAGGATAACCTTTCTTTCCTTCTCTATTTCTTCACTGTCGAACTTGGAGTTCAGGAAGATATCTGCCAGGAGATTGACCGCCATAGTAAGATGGGTACTGAGAACCTTGGCGTAGTAGCAGACATACTCACGTCCGGTAAAAGCATTAAGCACTCCGCCCACAGCGTCGATTTCCCGTGCAATATCAAGAGCAGAACGCGTTGGCGTCCCTTTGAACATGAGATGCTCGATGAAATGCGTCACACCGTTCTTCTCAACTGATTCATGACGTGAACCGCTGGTTACCCATATGCCTATGGAAACTGAATGTACCGAAGGAATTTTTTCAGTAACAACCCTGATACCGTTATCTAAAATTGATTTATTTACCATGTCGAAAACTATACCCTGAATCTCTTAAATTGCCAGCCCACACACTAGAACATTAAAGACAAAAAAATTGGGTGGTCAAATACGTCAGACCACCCAATTCAGATTGCAAGACCGCTTTAAATAGATCAGCTTTCGCCCAATGATGCGCCAAGAGCCTCTTTGCGGGAGAGCTTGATTTTGCCCTGTTTGTCTATACCTATGCATTTAACCAGCACTTTGTCCCCTTCATTCAGGACATCAGTAACATTTTTAACCCTCTCCGTGTCAAGCTCAGAGATGTGAACCAGTCCGTCTGTTCCTGGGAAAATTTCGACAAAAGCGCCAAAATCCATAACCTTCTTGACCGTCCCCATGTAAAGCTTACCCTCTTCGGCTTCTGCCGTCAGGTCCCTGATCATCTGGATGGCTTTATCACATGCGGTTTTATCATTGCTTGCGATGTTGATCTTGCCCGAATCTTCGATATCAATAGTTACGCCAGTGGATTCGGTTATGCTGCGGATTGTCTTGCCGCCGGAACCGATTACGTCCCTGATCTTGTCGCTCTTGATCCAGATAGTAGTAATTCTGGGGGCATAAGCCGACAGTTCGGTTCTAGGCGTTGAGATGCTCTCCGTCATTTTCCCGAGAATGTGAAGTCGCCCTTCGCGAGCCTGAGCAAGAGCAGTCTTCATGATCTCTTTAGTAACACCGGTTATCTTGATATCCATCTGCAGGGCGGTCACACCGTTAGCAGTTCCGGCAACCTTGAAATCCATATCTCCCAGATGATCTTCGTCACCAAGGATGTCTGACAGGATTGCAACATCCTCACCTTCTTTGATTAATCCCATGGCGATACCTGCCACCGGAGAGGTGATGGGTATGCCGGCATCCATCATGGAAAGTGAGCCACCGCAGACAGTTGCCATTGAAGACGACCCATTACTTTCCAGAGTATCGGAAACAATCCGTATCGTGTAAGGGAAGTCATCATGCTTGGGAATTACTCTTTCGAGTGCGCGTTCAGCCAAAGCCCCGTGGCCGATCTCGCGGCGCCCGGGAGCAAGGCGAAAGCTTGTCTCTCCGACAGAAAACGGAGGGAAATTGTAGTGCAGAATAAACCTTTTTTTACTTTCCCCGTACAGGGAATCGATCCGCTGCTCATCAATTGAGGTACCGAGGGTGGCAGCAACCAGAGCCTGGGTCTCGCCCCGGGTAAAGAGCGCAGAACCATGAGCACGCGGCAACAGGTTTACTTCCGTCGAGATCGGACGAATCGTCTTGGTGTCACGACCATCAATCCTCTCGCCATCTTTTATGATATGCTCACGCACCAGCTCGTACTCAAAATCTCCGAGAAAGCCCTTGATCGCCTTCTCACGACCCTCGTAAGATTCAGATAATGCAGCAATTACTTCGTCTCTGATTGCATCGATGCGGTTGTGCCTGTCCATCTTGGACTTGATGCGTACAGCTTCTTTCATCGAAGCGTAAGCCAACTCCTTGACACGACTCTTGAACTCCTCATCAACAACAACCGGCTGGATTTCCCTCTTAGAAACGCCGGCCTTGGTGCGAAGCTCTGTCTGCGCATCCAAAATTTTCTGGATGGATGCTTGGCCGAAGAAAACCGCCTCCAACATGACCTCCTCGGAGACTTCCGCAGCACCACCTTCAACCATGCATATTGCATCCCTGCTCGCGGCAACAACTATTTCCAGATCGCTCTGCTCAAGCTGCTCAGCAGAGGGGTTTGCAATGAATTCACCATTGACACGCCCCACCTTGACTCCTGCAATCGGTCCGAAAAACGGGATGTCAGAAACCTCCAGAGCAGCGGAAGCGCCGATCATCGAAAGAATGCCGGGGTCGTTGTCTTTGTCTGCGGAAACAACAGTAGCCATGATCTGCGTGTCATTCAGAAAGTTTTCCGGGAAAAGCGGGCGGATCGGCCGGTCAATGAGGCGACAGGTCAGTGTTTCATTGTCTGAGGGGCGTCCCTCACGCTTGAAAAAACCGCCGGGAATCTTGCCTCCGGCATAAGCCTTTTCTTGGTAATTAACGGTCAGAGGGAAAAAATCCTGCCCTTCCTTGGCCGATTTTGCGGCAACGGCAGTAACAAGCACCATGGTATCGCCACAGCTGACAACAACTGCGCCATTGGCCTGTTTTGCCATCTTGCCGGTGGTAATGGTGACTGTTCTGCCACCAAGTTCTGCCTGTACGGAATGTTCCATTATTACAGCTCCTCATCCTTTGATGGTGTTGGGGCCGTCGATAAAAAAGCTGATGCGCACATCCAGCCGCTTTATCCACGCCCCCAACAAAAAATAAATGGGCCGTCAAGCCCATTGCGAAAACGAAAAGGCAATATACCCCGGAAAAGGGATATACTGCCTTTGATTACCTGCGGATGCCAAGTTTCTCGATAATTGCCTTGTAACGTTCGACATCGCGGGACTTGATATAGTCTAACAGTCTCCTGCGCTGGCCGACGAGCTTAAGGAGACCCCGGCGACTGTGATGGTCCTTCTTGTGGATTTTGAAGTGCTCAGTCAGATAAGTAATCCTTTCGGTAAGGATTGCAATCTGCACTTCCGGAGAACCGGTATCACTGTCATGACGCTTGTGGCGACTGATTATCTCCTGCTTTTTCTCAGTCAAGAGCATGCACACACCCCCTTTCTTTAGATATATTCGCTATAAAGCTGATTGCAGACGAAGTGAGTAATAGCATAACAACTGCGCAAAGTAAAGGAAAAGCTAGACAAAAACCCTGAGCAAACGGACGGATTCAGTAGCAGTCCCCTCGGCAACCGCGAGAATAACGCCATCCCTTTGAAGTAGCACCCGTTTCCCGTCATCAGGCCATGCGCCGCGTGTCACGGCATCCGGACCCGGTGCTATGCCGTAAGACAAGCGCTTTGCTGAACTTTCATTCAACTCAATGCCGTCTAAATGAGAAAGCAGTTGGTGCGAAGGAATAAGATAATCGCCCAGGCGTCCTTCAGTTATTACCTCTTCCAACATAGCAAGAGTTAGTGCTGATTCAATTGAAAAAGAACCACTGCTGATTCTGGAGAGAGAAACAAGATGGGCGCCACAGCCAAGCCGGTCACCAATATCATGGGCCAGCGTTCTCACATAAGTTCCCCTGGAGCACCGCACGGTGAAAGTCACGTCAGGGAGCGCAATGTTATCGACAACAAGAGAATGAATAAAGATATTTCTCGGGGCTCTCTCGACCTCGCCACCTTGCCTGGCGATGCGATAAAGAGGCACCCCATCCTGCTTGATTGCCGAGTACATGGGGGGTATCTGCAGCAGGTCTCCGGTGAACAGGCCGACAACCCGGCAAATCAGCTCCGGCGTTAAATGCTGCCATTCACGCTGCTCAAGAACTTTACCTTCGCAGTCCTGGGTATCGGTTGTTGCGCCCAGGCGCATTACCGTCTGGTACTCTTTCAGGGACTCGTCAAGAAACTGGATGTATTTGGTTGCGTCACCCAAAGCCACAGGGAGCACGCCGGTAGCAAAGGGGTCAAGAGTACCGGTGTGGCCGGCCTTCTTCTGAGCAGTCAACCGCCTGACGCGGCTAACTACCGAGTGAGAAGTCATGCCGGCATCTTTGTTAACGACAAGAAAGCCGTTAATGGTCACAGAACTTTTTCCAGGTGAGAGAAAAGGCGGGCTCTTACTTCGTCGAAGGTGCCGTCCATATTGCATCCGGCAGCATTATGATGGCCACCGCCACCAAAAGCGGCGGAAAGGCTGGCAACATCCACCTTCCCTTTGGATCGGAAGCCGATCTTCCAGGAACCGGGCTTCAATTCGCGGAAAAGGAGCGCAACTTCCACGCCTCTGATGGAACGGGGATAGTTTATGAAACCATCTGTTAGCTCAGGTCCGGTCCCTGTCTTTTCATACATATCGAGAGTCACGGTCACTGAGGCGACATCACCCTTCGGAGTAAAGGTCAAGGTAGGCAGCACCTGCGCCAGCAGTTCAAGACGCTGCCGCGGTTGGCTTTCATACAACTTTTCAGCAATATCCCAGGCATTGACGCCGCATGCAATCATTTCACCGGCAATGGCAAAGGCTTCCGGGTTGGAGTTAGAATACCGGAAAGACCCAGTATCGGTAATGACTGCGGTATAGATGCATTGGGCAATATCAAAAGAGATAGGGTGATTTGCCGATTTTATGATGCGATGGATGAGAGCCCCGGTTGCAGAGGCAGTGGAATCAATCAGGTTGATAATACCGAATTCATCACAGGAAAGATGATGGTCGATATTGATAAACGCCGTGATGCTCTGGCAGGAGGCAACAGCCTTGCCTGCTCGCCGGAACTCTCCGACATCCAGAACAAAACAGATATCATAGGTTTTATCAGGAATGGTCTGCAGTACTGTGTCTGCCAGCGGTAGAAAGGTGTACAACTCAGGAACCGGATCACAAAAGTGGATGGTAACATCTTTACCGATAGATCGAAGATAAGACGCCAAAGCAAGGCTGGACCCGACGGCATCGCCGTCAGGGCTCTCATGAGTGGTAATGAGAAAAGATGAAGATTTTGCTATGATTTCATTGATCTTCTGTATCGTGTTGCTCATTCGCCTTTATCTCTCGTAACAATGCGTCAATATGATTTCCGGTATCCAGGGAGGTATCGTATTTAAACAAAATCTCGGGGACGTAGCGCATATGCAGTTTTTTCCCCATTTCGCGACGTATGAAGCCACGAGCACTGTTCAAGCCGGCCTCAGTGCCCTTGCGAGCGGCCTCATCTCCAATAACGGTAAAATAAACCGTCGCATAATGCATGTCGTCAGTAACCTTAACTCCGGTTACGGTAACGAAACCGATGCGAGGATCCTTTAACCCCTTAATTATGAGTTCGGTTACAATTTCGTGAACAGCTTCGCCAACTTTTTCAGATCTTTTATACATTTACCGTCTCAGTCTATCCCGGGGATTGATGCGCCGATTGAATAGCCACATCATCCCCGATTGCATAAGCCGCGTTCTTACAAAGTTGCCGCGACTTTTTCCATCTCAAATGCTTCTATGATATCGCCCAGCTTGATGTCATTGTAGTTTTCAAGACCAATACCGCACTCATAACCGGTGGCAACTTCCTTGACGTCGTCCTTGAAGCGACGCAGGCTTGACATCTTCCCGGTGTAAATGACCACATTGTCACGAAGCAAGCGGACCTGAGCGTTCCGAACAACCTTACCATCCTGAATGTAACTACCAGCAACATTGCCAATCTTGGGAACAGAGAATACTTCACGAACCTCGGCACGGCCAAGATACTTCTCTTTGAAGGTAGGCTCAAGAAGACCTTCCATGGCCTTTTTCACATCTTCTACCGCATCGTAGATGACATTGTAGAGACGGATATCGACCCCTTCCTTCTCTGCCATTCCCTGAGCCTTAACTTCCGGTCTCACGTTAAAACCGATAATGATGGCATTGGAAGCAGTAGCGAGGTTTACATCCGATTCGGTAACCGCACCAACTGCTGAATGTATGACATTGAGGCGCACCGCGTCAGTAGACAGCTTACGGAGTGACTCGCCAACAGCTTCCACCGAGCCCTGGACATCGCCTTTGACAATAACGTTAAGGTCTTTAACTTCGCCGCTCTGGATCTTTTTATAGAGGTCATCAAGAGAAAGCTTGCTGTGCTTGGCAAGTTCCATCTCGCGCTGTTTGATCTGGCGCAAGGTAGCAATCTCTTTAGCCTGCTTTTCATCCTTCATTGCCACAAATACGTCACCGGCATCAGGAACGCCGGAGAGGCCGATAACTTCAACCGGCATGGCAGGTCCGGCTTCGAGGACCTTTTCGCCACGGTCATTCTGCATTGCCCTGACGCGACCGGAATGGACACCGACTACGCAGTAGTCGCCCAGCTTGAGCGTTCCTTCCTGCACAAGCACCGTAGCTACCGGGCCACGCCCTTTGTCCAGCTTGGCCTCAACAATGGTACCCTTGGCCTGTTTATTCGGATTGGCCTTCAACTCCATGACATCTGCCTGCAGAAGAATCATTTCAAGCAATTCTTCGAGATTTAACCTCTTCTTGGCAGAAACCTCAACCATGGTGGTATCGCCACCCCAATCAGATGACTGGAGGCCGAACTCAGTAAGCTCCTGCTTGACCCGGTCAGGTTTTGAATCTGGCTTGTCGATCTTGTTGATGGCAACAATGATAGGGACACCGGCGGCCTTTGAGTGGTTGATTGCCTCGCGAGTCTGAGGCATGACGCCATCATCGGCGGCGACAACGAGAATGACGATGTCAGTGACTTTTGCACCTCTGGCGCGCATGGCTGTAAACGCTTCGTGACCGGGAGTATCCAGGAATGTGATCTTCCTGCCGTTCCGTTCGACGTCGTACGCACCGATATGCTGGGTTATCCCGCCTGCTTCGCCGGCTATGACGTTTGCTTCACGAATTGCGTCAAGGAGTGATGTCTTACCATGGTCAACATGACCCATGATTGTTACCACCGGTGGCCGCTCCTCCAGAGACTCAGGAGCATCAGGAGCAGCCTCTACAATCTCCTCAAGGTCAATAGCAACATTTTCGATCTCATAACCGAAATCCGCGGCAAGAATGGCCGCTGTATCCACGTCTAGAGGGTGATTGATAGTTACCATCATCCCTTGTTTCATAAGAACACGGATGAGATCCGTGGCTTTTACGCCCATTCTTTTAGCGAGTTCGCCGACAGTGATCGATTCTGAAATCCTTATGATTCGCTTGATAGCCTTAGGCGTGGTAATTTCTGTCTTGCGCCCTTCGGGTGCGCGCTGCTCCTTGTTCTTCTTCTTTTTGCCAGATTTACCGGGCTCAAAGACCCGCTCACGTTTCTCGGCAAGATCTGCCTTGCGCAGCACCTCTTTTTTACGATCCACGCCCTTTTTGGGGGCACCTGGCTTACCGCGGTCTCCAGTTGGAGCCGCCGCCATATCCACCTCGATACGCTTCTTACCCTTGCGATCATCGGCTACTACAGGCGGGGCTTGGACCACATCAGAAGCACTCTTTTCACGCTGTGGCGCCGGACGATCTGAAGGACGCTGTTGTGTCGGTCTGTCTTGGGGTCTTGACGATGGGCGCGGTGGCTCGCGACGCTCGGTCGGTGCTTCCTTGGTACGTACCCCTGGAATCTCAACTCGCCCGAGAATGACAGCACGATTTGCGGTAGCTCTCTGGACCGGGGGTTGCTCCTTTGGTTGGGGAGGTTCCACCTTTGGCGGTTCGGGAAGAGGCTTGGCAACCTCAACAACCTCTTCAGTCTTTACCGGAGCAACAACAGTTTCTTGCGGTTCAACCGGTGCTGCCTCTACTACCGGAGCAGGCTTGACAGCTTCCACCTTTACCGGTTCGGGAACCGGCTCAGGCTGAGGCGCCACAGGCTCTTCAACCGTATCAACAACCTTGGCACGTCTTCTAATAACCGTACTAGTTACCCGCACCTCTTCCTTGGGCACTTCACGGTCAGGAGATGAACCCTTGGGCGCAGGGGCTTCTAACCTCTTTGCATCCGCCTCATCAATCATAGCCATATGGTTCTTAACCTCGACACCGGCATCCTTAAGCTTTATCATAAGCTCCTTATTGTCGATGCCCATTTTCTGGGCCAATTCATATACGCGGACTTTGCTCATTCATGCGCCCCTTCCTCAGAGAAGTTCCTGAAGCGTTCAATCTCTTTTAAGACTACTGGTACAAAATCGCCATTTTGAATAGCCACTGAACTGCGCAGCCCTTTGCCAAGCAGTGCGCCGATTCTATCACGTGTCAAAGCACGGTAACAGGGTATCGCTGCTCTAGTAGCAAGATATTCTGTTTTCTGGCCGATTTCGGATGATACATCTTTGGCTATAACCACAATCCCTGCATTATTTTTCTTAATGGCCTCGGCCACCATATCACTACCGGAAATGACCTTACCGGCCTTATTAGCTAGTGCAACATATGAGGCGATTCTATCTTCGAGCCTCACTAAAACACTCTCAACAAATTCTCGTTTATCAGCAACAGTCACCGGCGTCTTAAAAACCCGCGAGAACTGGTTCCTTTTCAACGCTTCTTCCAGGCAGCCCTTCTTTAAGCAGGTATATGCGCCCCTGCCCGGCAATTTAGCAAGAATATCCGGTATCAGGGTACCATCAGGTGCCAGAACAAAACGCAGAAGGTCCTGTTTGGCTTTTGTCGATCGGCACCCCAGACAACTGCGCTCAGGGCTATTTTTTACCATTAAGGTCCTTAAACCTCAGCCTCTGGGGCGGCAACAGTTTCAGTAGCTTCTGCATCAGCTTCAGCAGCAGCAACCTCGTTGAGTGTCCCATCATATGAAGCAAATTCGAGGAGCTCCCCTTCTGCTTGCCGGGTTTCACTCTTCATATCGATCCGCCAGCCGGTTAGTTTGGCAGCCAACCTGACGTTCTGTCCCCTCTTGCCAATAGCGAGCGAGAGCTGATCATCGGCTACAACAATCTCCATGGCGCGATTCTCTTCATCAATGAATACCTTGGTAACCTGTGCCGGCGATAAGGCATTACAGGCAAATCGAGCGATATCTTCTGACCAGGGGATAATGTCGATCTTTTCGCCTCTGAGTTCGGACACCACGTTCTGGACCCTGCTTCCTCTCATCCCGACGCAGGCGCCGACAGGATCGACATCGGAATCATGGGAATAAACGGCGATCTTTGCCCGACTGCCGGGCTCCCTGACAACTCCCATGATCTCTACGATTCCTTCGGCTATCTCAGGCACCTCGGCCTCGAACAGTTTTACCAGCATGCCGGGATGAGTTCGCGAAAGAATAATCTGTGGCCCTTTTGTCGTCATCCGGATATCGGTAATCAGCGCCTTCACCCTGTCTCCCTGGCGATAAACCTCGCGAGGAGCCAGTTCCTTATTGGAAAGCACCGCCTCGGCACGACCCAGATCGATTATCAGGTCACCCTTTTCGTAACGCCTGACCAGCCCGTTAATGACCTCACCGACCCGATCCTTGAATTCATTGAAGATCGTCTCGCGCTCTGCTTCACGTACTTTCTGAATAATCACCTGCTTGGCGGTCTGCGCGGCAATACGTGAAAACTCACTGGAGGGAAGCTTCATCCCGATAGAGTCACCGACTTCAACCTCTGGATCCTCTTCACGGGCTTCGTCCAGGGTAATCTCCTTATAGGAATCCTGAACTTCCTCAACGACCGTAACGAACTCGAACAGCTCCACCTCGCCAAGATCGGCGTTGTAATGAGCCTCAAGGTCTCGGGTGTTGCGATACTTCTTGTTGGCGGCAGTAAGAACAGCCTGTTCCAGCGCCTCGAGGATCACCTGCCGGTCAATCGCCTTTTCCTTGACGATCTGGTCGATGGTGTGTTTGAGATTAAAATTTGTTTCCACTGATGTTTCTCCTTGGCAATAGTCAAAGATGCGCCGGATAAATTTATAGAGTTACATTTCGAATTCGAGATTCGCTTTAGCAATTTTATTTAAAGGGATTTCGGCCAATTGCCCCTCTTTAAGCTGGATTTTGACAGTACCGTCTTCCAGACCAATCAAGTTGCCGAGAAAGGTCTTGCGCTTATTACCATCAGCATCCGGAAGCAATTCAAATGTCCGGATCTTCACCAGGCGACCAGCATACCTGACATAGTCCTCTTCGCGCTTCAAAGGCCGGTCAAGGCCAGGTGAAGAAACCTCAAGAGTATAGTGTTCACTGATAACATCTTCAACGTCAAGCAATTGGGAAAACTCGTGACTGAAATCAGAGCAGTCATCAAGGGTAACCCCGCCACTTTTGTCGATAAAAAGCCGCAGCACCATAGATCTGCCCACGCGCTGATACTCTACATCTACCAGCTCTAAACCGAGTGAGCCAGCGATGCTCTCAGCAATCTTGGTTACTTTTTCTGTTACTGAATTCTGGGACATATAAAAAAAACCAAAAAAAAAGCGAGCTGTAGAAGCTCACTTTTTAGTAGTGAACGTAAATTGTGCGTATTATTTAGCACCCAAATATCAAAATTGCAAGCATTTTTTCAGAGTAATTCTTATGATTATCGCTAGAAAGCATAAGAATTTACCTTGTCAACCAAAGCTACAAATCAGGTTGACAAGCATTTCCTGAACGTGATAGTTAGCTCAGCATGAATACTAATTATCATGAACTAAGCTCAAGAATTATCTCCGGCCACGACATCAACGAACAAGAAGCAGCCCTTCTGGCAACGCTAAGCGGTGTGGAGCTCTACGAGTTATTCATCGCTGCCTCTCGGGTTAGAGACCACTTTCTTGGCACTAAGATCCATCTCTGCTCCATCATCAATGCGAAATCTGGCCGGTGCCCGGAAAACTGCTCTTTCTGCGCCCAATCAGCTCATCACAAAACAGATACGCCAGTTTTTCCCCTTGTTGACGAAGAAGCAATTGTTACTGCAGCAAAGTGCGCTGCAGCAGAAGGTTCTGGCTGCTTCGGCATCGTCACCAGCGGCACCGGAATATCCAAAGGGAAAGAACTGGATCAGATAATTCGGGCCATCAAACGTATCCGCTCTGAAACAGGCATAACTCCAGCCTGCTCGCTCGGGATAATAGACCTCGAAACAGCCCAGGCTCTCAAGGAAGCGGGAGCAGGCACCTACCATCACAACCTGGAAACAGCGCGCAGCTTTTTCCCTCAGGTATGCTCTACCCATCAATACGACGAAGATATTGCAACAGTCAAGGTCGCAAAGGACGCAGGACTGCGCGTCTGTTGCGGCGGAATTCTGGGGCTTGGCGAAAACGTTACCCAGAGAATCGAGATGGCCTTTACCCTTCGTGAACTCAAGGTGGATTCTGTGCCGCTCAACTTCTTGAATCCGATACCCGGCACCAAGCTGGAAGGGACGTCTCACATCACGCCAATGGAATGCCTGCAGGCGATTGCCTTATTTCGGCTGATACTTCCTGATCGGCAGATACCGGTATGTGGCGGGCGCGAACATAACCTGCGTGATCTCCAGTCCTGGATTTTCCTGGCTGGAGCAAGCGGAACCATGATCGGCAACTACCTCACGACTGCCGGCCGTCAACCAGAACAGGACTGGCAGATGCTGAAAGATCTGGAGTTGGAGGTAGATAGCTGCAATGGCTAAAGCTAAAGGGATCTTCATCACTGGAACCGACACCGGAGTCGGCAAAACCATTGCAGCAGCAGCGCTTGCCAGGCTGTTAAAAACAAGCGGCATCAATGTCGGCGTTATGAAGCCGGTAACCAGCGGGTGCCGGGTCTCAGCCGATAAGCTGATTTCCGACGACGCTGAGTTGCTTGCCTGGGGTGCCGGCATATCCGAGGTAACCTCTGACATTGCCCCTTATCTCCTGCGAGAGCCGCTGGCACCCTCAGAAGCAGCCTTACGCGATGGCACCAGAATCGATTTCACCACCATCATCGATGCCTTCAACAGGCTGGAGCAACAACACGACTTTGTCATAGTTGAAGGGGCTGGAGGCTTGATGGTCCCGCTTGCCGGAGGACTTCTGGTGGCAGACCTTATCACCCATCTCAACCTCCCGGCCCTGGTGGTTACCCGACCCAATCTCGGCACTATCAACCATACCCTGCTGACCACGTTTGCCGCAAAACAGATGGGAATTAACGTTGCCGGAATTATTATCAACAATTTCCCCGCCGATCCAGACGATGCAGAATCATACGCTCCCCATATGCTCGGCTCACTTGCCAGCGCCCCGATACTTGGGGTATTCCCAAAAATTGAAGCGACCGATCTTCATCTGGTTGTGGAGCAATTGGCTGAGGCCATTGCCGCTCACCCCCTGACCCGTTTCCTGAAAGAGGAGCTTGGCATTGACAGCTAGCAATAACACCGAACAACTGCGCGAATACGACAGAAAGCATATCTGGCACCCTTTTACCCAAATGAGCGAATGGGAAGGGTCTGATCCGCTGGTCATCGTCCGCGGAGAGGGTTGCTGGCTCATCGACAGTGACGGGAACCGCTACCTTGATGGCGTTGGGTCTATCTGGACTAACGTCCACGGCCATGCCGTACCGGAGATCAACCAGGCAATCAAGGAGCAACTAGACCGGATCGAACACTCCACCCTGCTCGGCCTTACCAATGACAAAGCCGCCATCCTGGCAAAACAACTCGTAGATATCGCACCTGAAGGCATTACCAAGGTATTTTATTCAGACAATGGCTCAACCGCTGTAGAGATTGGGCTGAAGATGGCGTTTCAGTACTGGCAGCATCTAGGTAAACCTGGCAAAACAAGGTTTATCTCATTCCGCAATGCCTACCATGGCGACACTATCGGTGCAGTCAGCGTGGGGGGAATTGACCTCTTCCATGCCGTCTTTAACCCGCTTCTTTTCAAGGCGATCCATGCACCCTCCCCTTACTGCTACCGTTGCGAATTATGCCCAGAGAAAAACCATAATCATTGCCAAAAGGAATGCCTTACCGAACTGGAACGCCTGATAGCAACCAACGCCGATGAACTGGCCGGGCTTGTCATAGAGCCTTTGGTTCAGGGGGCTGGCGGAATGATTGTGCAGCCTCCTGGCTTTTTGCAACGGGTCAGAGAGTTATGCGACAAATACGACATCCTGATGATTGCGGATGAAGTCGCAGTGGGATTCGGCAGAAGCGGAAAAATGTTTGCCTGCCAACAGGAAGGGATAACACCTGATATCATGGCGCTGTCAAAGGGGATTACCGGAGGTTACCTGCCCCTGGCGGCCACAATGACCACCCAACAGGTATACGACGCATTTCTGGGGGAATATCGCGAACTGAAAACCTTTTTCCATGGCCATACGTTTACCGGGAATCCGGTGTGCTGTACTGCCGCCCTTGCCAGCCTCGAGCTGTTCAACAAGAAGCAGATTCTAGCTGCACTGCCCCCTAAGATTGACTATTTAGCCGAAAGACTCGGACATATCATCACGCATGATCATGTTGGTGATGTTCGCCAATGTGGCCTGATTGCAGGGATTGAGTTGGTAAAAAACAAAACAACCCGCGAGCCATACATATGGGAAGAACGCATCGGTGTCCAGGTTTGTCAGGAAGCGCAAAAGCACGGTCTGTTTCTCCGGCCTCTGGGCAATGTTATCGTGATATTCCCTCCGTTGGTGATCTCTTTGGATGAATTGAAACTCCTTATGGATGGTATCGAAGCATCAATCCAAACTATCTGCAGTAACTCTTAATCTCAGAGCAGCGCACTCGACGCTGATCGCTATGGTCGTAAAGCGGCAAAAATATCTTGGGTTTCCAAGCGAATATCGGCTTGCGTGCCTTTATCCATATCCTTGAACTGAGCAGTGCCCTTGGCAATCTCGTCTTCACCAATAACCAGGGTAAAGCGACTATTGAATTTATCCGACCGGCGCAACTGACTTTTCAGGCTTTTCCCGTCATAATCAATTTCCACACTCACCCCTTTAGCCTGCAATTCCCCCATCAATTTGAATGCAAACCCACGGGCTTCAGTGCCCAGTGCGGCAATAAAGAGATCCGGTCGGCGGGTAAAATTCTTGTCAGATAGCAGCAAGGCCACTCGCTCAACCCCCATGGCAAAACCGATCCCAGGGATTGCCGGCCCCCCCAGTTCAGATATCAGGCCATCGTACCTGCCACCGGCAGCAACCGCACTCTGCGAGCCAAGCAAACCGGTCACCAGTTCAAAAGTAGTTCTGGTATAGTAATCCAGCCCTCTAACCATCCGAGAATTTACTGAATATGGGGTTCCAGCGCTGTCAAGGTACTGTTTTGTCTTGGAGAAATGATCTTCGCAGCCAGCGCAGAGATTGTCCAAAACGGATGGAGCTCCCGCTGTAGCCTCTTTGCATCCGGCAGCCTTGCAATCGAGTGCCCGCAAAGGATTGGTTTCAAACCTGCGTTTGCAATCATCACACAAAAGTTCCAGCCGGGAACGGAGGAAATCTTTGAGAGCCTGCCGGTATGCAGGACGACATTCCGGACAGCCAAGCGAGTTAATCTCCAGGCGCGGCTCAGTTAAGCCGAGTTCAGCGAAAAAGTGACAGAGCATGTTAAGCACCTGTGCGTCAATCATAGGATCGACAACACCGGTCACCTCAGCACCTATCTGATGAAACTGTCGGTAACGCCCCTTCTGCGGGCGCTCATAGCGAAACATCGGTCCCATATAGTACAGCTTAGATACGGAATCCTGCGCATAGAGTTTATGCTCGATGAAGGCCCGCATCACACTGGCAGTACCTTCCGGCCTGAGCGTTACCCGGTTGTCCCCCTTGTCGACAAATGAATACATCTCCTTCTCGACGATATCAGTGGCATCACCGATTGATCGGGCAAACAGCTCGGTTTTTTCCATGATTGGAATGCGAATTTCACTAAAGCCATAAAGCTCAAACACTCTACGTGCGGTTGCCTCTATATACTGCCATTTCTCGACCTCCCCAGGAAGGATGTCGTTGAACCCTTTTATGCCGGTAATTGCCATATGCTGCCTATCTCCTGTTTTAAAATCTCAATAGCCGATCGCGCATAATGTATCCCCCTGGACAACGAATTTCAACCAATAACCCGCATCAAAAGCCTTGCCACAACATTTTTCTTAATTTTTGGGCAATTATGCCGATATTTATTATACTTGGGAGGTCAGACATGGAAATATCGGATATGGCGGGAATGGCAGTGCAGATGTCTCAAAGAAACTACCGCGAGGGATTGAGCCTGATGATGATTAAGCAGGCTGCTGAATCCGAAAAGCAGCTGGCAAACATGCTCGAAACCCTCATGGTCAGACAACAGCCGGATCCGCGTTTTAAGATGTCGGTCTATGCATAGGAGGGAGAAAGGTTCCCATGAATGACGTCAGCAGCATAGCCCAAAGCAGCCTTAATGCCCTTACCACCAAGCTCGAAGTTTCGGCAAACAACATTGCCAATTCAGCCACCGAAGGGTTCAGATCTTCACAGGTAAACTTGGCGGCAAGGCAAGATGGAGGTGTAGACGCGACAGTAGCAACAACCGATGAACAGGTCAATATCTCCCGCGAAGCGGTTGAGATGCTTTCGACAGTCAACGGTTTCAAGGCTAACCTGCAGGTGTTAAAAGCCGACAAGGAGATGACCAAAAGTCTGCTGGACATCATTTCCTAGCCGGATGTCTCTACCTGCAGTTTGCGAAGGGAGGCGATGACGGAGAGAGATAAGGCGAACCGTAACGCATCAAATACAACGGGAGACCATGATCTTCCGTAACATGGCTGTTCTCACAGACATGAAGCAACATGAATTTAAAAAGGGGGCCGAGAAGATTTCGCGGCCCCCTTTTATTACTCAGCAGTTACAATCAATATGCATGTGGATCCGTCAACACATCCTCTGCCCTGACCGGAGCCCGGAAGATCCGGTACACCCAGATTTTGTAGCAGATTACCGTCGGCACCATAATCAGCGCTACAACAGTCATGATTTGTAGTGTCAGCAGGCTTGACGAGGAGTTGAAGATCGTCAGGTTTGAAGCTGGATCAAGACTAGACGGTATCAAGTTGGGGAACAGCCCGGTCACTCCAGTGAAAACCACAAAAACTATAGTCAGGCATGAAAAGAGAAATGCTTTATGCATCGCTCCCTTAAGGGCAAAGAGCTTAACCAGAAGTAACGAAGCAACTGCGATCAGAGGAATAATGACAAGGATCGGCGCATTAAGGAAGTTGGCGTATAACTTCGTGGCCGGGTAAGAATAGCCCAGGAACGCTACAGCAACAACCAGCAGTGGGAACCACAGTTTGTTTGCCAGAACTCCGGCCCGTTGACTCAATTCGTCGCTGGTCTTGATAGCCACATAGAGCGCGCCGTGAACCGCGAACAAGAGCACAAACAAAATACCGGTGACTAGGCCATAGGGATTAAGCAAACCGATCAGCGTACCATCATAGCTGAAATTGACGGCAGCAAAGTCATTTTTCATCGGAATACCTTTAAAGATATTGCCAAAGGCAACACCAAACAACAGTGCCGGTAAAAAGCTCGAAATTATAATGGCAACGTCCCAGGATTTTTTCCAGGTACTACCCTCCAACTTGCCTCTGAATTCAAAAGAGACCCCGCGCACGATCAAGGCGAACAGTAGCAGGATCAGAGCTGAATAAAGATTACTAAACATAAGGGCATAGGTTGTCGGGAAGGCCGCAAAAGTGGCGCCACCGGCAGTAATCAACCAGACTTCGTTACCGTCCCAGACAGGTCCGACGGAATTAATCAAAACTCGTTTTTCGGTATCATTCTTTGCCAGAATACCGGCCAGGAAACCAGTGCCCAACACAAAACCGTCAAGCATAAAATAAACCGCCCACAAAACTCCCCACAACACGAACCAGATGATTTGGAAAACGGATATATCCATGAGTTATGCCCTCCCCTGAACATTTATGATACTGGAAACATCTTTATCCGGTCCCTTTTTGGCGTATTTAACCAACAAGAAGATATCGATAGCGCCTAACATCCCATAGAGAACTGTAAAACCTATCAATGACAGAATTACCTGAGTTGTGGTGATCGATTTGGAAACAGCATCAGCAGTTTTCAGGACTCCGTAAACGATCCATGGTTGCCGACCCAATTCAGCTACAACCCAGCCTAACTGTTCAGCCAGATAAGGGGCGGGAATAGCACATACCATCAAGGTCAGGAAGGCACGATACTCGACGAATTTCTGACGACGCGACAGAACGATCCCCGCAAGACTGGTTAACAGCATAAACATCCCCAGACCGGTCATCGCCCGGAAACTGAGGAAGGTCGGCAGGACCGGTGGGCGAAGCTCTTTAGGAAACTCTTTAAGGCCCTTGATTTCGCCTGTTGCGTCATGAAATGCCAGAATACTTAGCATGTTGGGGATACAGAACATATCGACGTTGTTACACTCACGTGCCACATCAGGAATCAGCAACAGACTCATGCCGACACCGCGCCTTGTTTCCCATTGCGACTCCATAGCTGCAAACTTGGTAGGCTGGTGCTCGGCTATTTCAACAGCATGCATATCACCGGTCACGGCTACTCCAAGGGTTGCGACAAAGGCCCAGACCGCAGCCATCCTGAATGACCGGACAAAGAAGTCATTTTCATTTTTTCTGAGCAGGTGCCAGGCAGAGACGCCCATTATGACAAAAGCTGCCAACGCGTATCCGGAAAGCAGTGTATGAATGAATTTGATCCAGCCATAGTCGTTGGTCAGCACAGCCAAGAAATCATTCATTTCCGCTCTATTGTTGCGAATCACATAGCCAACAGGCTTCTGCATCCAGGCATTGGCTAAGAGGATTATTAGTGCTGATACGTTGGTAGCGACCGAGGCCAGCCAAATAGTAACCAAATGCGCCTTTTTAGAGATCTTGTTCCAACCGAATATCCAGACGCCGATAAAAACCGATTCAAGGAAAAAGGCAAGCGTGGCTTCTATGGCCAGAGGAGCGCCGAAAATATCGCCGACATAACGAGAATACTCGGACCAGTTCATCCCGAACTGAAATTCCATAGTAATACCGGTGACAACCCCCAGTGCAAAATTAATCAGAAACAGCTTGCCCCAGAATTTGGTCATGCGTAACCAGGTCTCGTCGCCGGTTGTTACGTACTTTGTCTCCATCCAGGCCGTCATTATGGACAACCCCAGCGTTAGAGGAACGAATATCCAATGGAACATGCCGGTTGCTGCAAACTGCAGCTGACTGAGAGTGACGACACTCATGAGGTAATACTCCTTTCAAGTCAAAATTGATTATTGAACTCTTCCGTGAAGTACCCGCCAATTACGTTTTCATCCGTCACCCCCGACTATATTTTCAAAACAAAGTAAAAAGCCCTAATACTCATTAAAAGGCCTTTTTAGTCCTTTAACCCGACAAAAAAAATGCTTTTTAATTCTTGGCCAACTCTTCAATTGTAACACTGCCCAGAATTTCCACAACCTTGCTTTGTACTTCCCGCCATACAGGATGAACAAGACAGGTGCTGTTGAATTCGCATCCCGTAGCATCCATCATGCATCTGTTAGGCATAATAGGCCCTTCGACAGCCTCAACTACTTCAAGCAAGGTAATCTGTGACGGTGACCGGCCAAGAACAAAACCGCCACCTGTACCCCTGAAAGAGTTAACTAAACCAATTTTTGCAAAACTTTGCAGGATTTTAGCGAGAAACGTCTGAGGAACTCCTGTAGACTCTGCAATCTCGCTGATCAGAGCAACAGAGCCTGGCTTCAACTTGGCCAAGTGGATGATCCCGCGAATTGCATATTCACCCTTTCGGGTAAGCTCCATCATAAAAGCACCTTAAAGACCAATTTTGTCTTTTTATACCCTGACCTGTTTTACATGTCAAGCCAATATTTTAAGCATTCCCAAAAAACTATCTAGCGTACTGCTTTTCCAAAGAAGCAAGCCACTCCTGATAAACTGCCTGATAATCGAGGGTTAAATCGGAAAGAGCCAAAGAAACCGAATCGGCAATGCCCTTGCCTGCCCCAAGATTTATAAGGATATCTTTAACCTTGTGCCAGCCAAAAGTAGAGGTGAGATACTTCACAAAAGAGAAACTCTGCTGATAAGCCAGTGCTGCCTCCTTAGGGTTGAGCGACGCAAAAGTATTTTCCATTTTAGCCAATGGCAGCAGAGATTTTTGCTTAACTGCTGCTTCCAGCTCCCTCAAGGGATGGTTAAAATCACGCCTCCCCTCAAGCTCTGCAAGTCCCTCATTCAGCCACATCGGACAATTTCCGGATGTCAGATCCTGAACAATAACATGCGTGTATTCGTGCAATAGGAGTGACCGGAGGATTTCATTAACTTCCGTGGCACCGCCGATCGGCAAACGGATTTTCCCGTCGTAAAGCCCACCGGACCAATCAGGGCTATTAGTCAGATTACGATAATCTGTCTTGGTATAAATCAGCACCGGTATCCTTGAGTTCGGAAAATGATTGAAGTCGGAGCCGACTCGATTGTAGGCCGATTCAAGAACATCCAGAATACCGTCGGCAAGTTTGGAACTGTCTCCTGCGTCAAATGATACAACAAACCTGGAACTAAACCCTTTATCCATCTTCCCTTCGACAGAAAGCTCGCGCCGTGCCTTGGCAAGAAGATTGGTCATTTCCTTGTTAGCAGGTTCAATATCTAACCCTTTTTCCCAAGCCTCAATGGCAGACTGTAAATTACCATTGTCATAATGGGCCCGCCCCAGGATCGATAAGATGTCTGGCGTGTCCCCTCCAGCCATCTGTCTGGCGCTGTCAAGCTCAATGATGGCTGCGTCATACTGTTTCGCCGAATAGAGCGCAATGGCCGAAAGTACCAGATATCGCTGGGTATCAGGGAAAAGTTCGGCGGCATTATCGAATACCCTGGCAGCTTCCTGGTATTTGCCGCCAGACATTAAACGTTGCCCCAAAATAGTATAAACTTCGGCAAGGTTCCTTCTCAGGGTAACATCGTAGGGAAAGAGGCTAGATGCCTTTTGCAGGTGTTCCAGGGCCTTTTCAGGTTCACCCCGCTTTACTAACTGGAGGGCGTAATCATTAAGGATCAATGGATCAGAGGCATTTGACGACTGTACCTCTGCAAACGAAACAGCCGTTAAAAGAACAATTGTAGCAATGAAATACTGCGGTAACCTGTTAATAGCCATGTGGCTACTATATCAGAAGTCCACCGCAGTTGAAACAGTAGTTCGCTCCACGGCCAAACCTTCCAACTAGGCAAAAAGGGGCATCATGCACCAGACCGCGCATGATGCCCCTTCACATTTGACTCAGCGTAATTAATTAGATTACCACCTGGTTTTGTTGTTCCACATCTGGTTAACCGGGTTGTAGGTCGCGCCGCCGGCGGTCCCGGTGTTGTGGCAGCTGGAACCATAGGAAGCGACCGTAGGCTGGGTGCCCTGGGTTGTTCCGGTGGCCCGATTGGTCTGGAACCACCAGCCTCCAGGGCTCTGGGCGGAACCAGGGGTACCGGAGTACCGCGATCCACCACCAGGGAAACGGCCAGCCCCCAGAGCCGAGGAGGTCAAGGTGCTCTGGATGATGTTACCCGGCGTTGCTGATGTTGCCCCAGTGGATATGACTGCCGACTGCGCTTGTCCGAAATGCCGTGCATCAAGGCAGTTGGTGACTGCGAGCCGCGGCAGACGGGAGACATGCGGTGCATGGCACTTGGCACAGCT